>JAYSKW010000298.1:0-2812 GCA_043726085.1 Limnoglobus sp. | reverse complement strand
GCGTCTCTGATTGTGGGGATGCTGTCAACAACGGACCGAAAAAAGCGAACGGCAGAGGGAAGTCACCGTGACCATTTATCGGACACTGCTACTGACTGTGATGACCTTTATACCAGTTGGCGTTCCGTTCGGTCATTGCCGTGGGGCGGAAAATCCGACCCGCTTCGAGTACGAAGAAAATCATATGGGTACGACCTTCCGCGTCGTGCTGTACGCCACGGAGAAAGCCGTCGCCGTGAAGGCGGTGCGGGCCGCGTATCAGCGGGTGCGCGATCTCGAATTAGTCATGAGCGACTATCGCGCCAGCAGCGAGGTGATGCGGATTTGCGTGGCGAACGATGCCAGCCCCGGCAAGGAATTCGCGATCAGCGACGACCTGTGTACCGTGCTGGGGCACGCACTCGAAGTCTCGAAAGCGAGCGAGGGCGCGTTCGATGTCAGCGTCGGGCCGCTCAGTTTGCTCTGGCGGGAAAGCCGTAAAACGAAGTCGCTGCCCGATTTTACGGTTCTGGAAGCGGCGAAGGCAAAAGTCGGTTACGAAAAAATTGTGCTCGATCGCGACAAGAAACTCTTGCGGTTGTGCGTCGCCGGAATGCGGCTCGACTTCGGCGGCATCGGCAAAGGGTTCGCCGCCGACGAGGCACTCGCGGTGCTGAAAACCCACGGCTGTCCCTCCGCAATGGTCGCCGCCAGTGGCGATATTACCGTCGGCGACGCCCCGCCCGGTCGCGATGGGTGGACAATCGATATCGCCCCGATTGGCAAAGGTCGACCGACCCGCACCGTGAAATTAGCAAATGCTTCGGTGTCGACATCGGGTGATCTGTTTCAGTTCGTGGAAATTGCGGGTGTTCGCTATTCGCACGTCCTCGACCCCAAGACCGGCCTCGGTTTGACTGGTCGCCGTAGTGTCACGGTTATCGCCAAGAAAGGTTACCTCGCCGATAGCCTCACGAAAGCCGCGAGCGTGTTGCCGACTGACAAAGCACTGTCAGTGGTCGAGTCGTTTGAAGGCAGCATGTATCTGGTGTTCGAGAACGCCGACGAAAAGATTGTGGAGTCGAAAGCGTTTGCGGCGTTTCTGGTGAACTAACCACGAGCCACTGACGACTAAAAACGTCTTGAAGACCATTCCCGAACGACGCTATCGCGTTCGGCGGCAGTGTCCATCGTGAACGTGACGTGGCCAATTTTGCGGCGGGGGCGTGGCTCTTTGCCGTACCAATGCAGTTTCGCGCGAGGCATGTTCAGGATGTCCGCGAACGGTGGGTGATCGCCGATGAGGTTGAACATCACCGAGTGGCCGAGCAAATCGGTCGCGCCAAGTGGCAGCCCCGCGATGGCGCGCATGTGGTTTTCAAACTGGCTGGTGACCGCGCCTTCGATCGTCCAGTGGCCCGAGTTGTGAACCCGCGGGGCCATCTCGTTCGCGACTAATTGCCCTCCGACATCGAACCACTCGATGGCCAACACGCCGACGTAATCCAAAGCATCCAAAACGCGATGGGCGTACGTTTCGGCCTGGTTTTGCAGTTCCTGTGTGAGACCTGGCGCGGGTGCGAGCGACTTGTGCAACATGCCATCGCGGTGTTCGTTCTCGACGAGCGGATAAAATTTGGACTCGCCCGTTTGCGACCGCATCGCAAGAATCGACAGTTCGCGAACGAACGGCACGAAGCCTTCGAGGATCAGCGGTCGGCCGTTGAGCGAAGTCCACGCGGCCTCGGCTTCGGCGGGCGTGCGAATGACAGACTGGCCCTTGCCATCGTAGCCGAAGCGTCGCGTTTTCATGACCGCAGACAACCCGATCCGTTGAATTGCGGCATCATAGTCGGCACGGGTATCGACCGCAGCAAACGGCGGCGTGGGGATGCGTAGATTTTGAAAGAACGTCTTTTCGACGATACGATCTTGCGAGACTTCGAGCGCCCGTGGCGGCGGATATACAGGTACCCGTTCGGCTAGCCACCGGGCAGTTTCGATCGGCACATTCTCGAATTCGTACGTGATCGCGTTCGAGACTTGCGACAGCGAATATAGAGCCTGAAGATCGTCGAACTCCCCACGAATATGCTCGCACAACGGGGCCGCACACGGGTTCGCGGCGGGGTCCAGCACGGTCGTCTGAATGCCGAGCGGGTGCGCCGACCATGCCATCATCTGGCCGAGTTGGCCGCCGCCGAGGATGCCGACCTTCACGACGGAACCCTCGGGTCCGAGCCATCGATCACATCTTGCGTTTGCTGTTGGCGGAAGCGACGCAATCGGTCGCGAATCGCGGGGTACTTCGCACCGAGAATCGCGGCGGCGAGCAATGCCGCATTCTTCGCACCCGCCTTGCCGATGGCGAGTGTGCCGACGGGGATGCCGCCCGGCATTTGCACGATCGCCAGCAGCGAATCGAGGCCGCGGAGCATCGCCGATTCGACGGGCACGCCGAGTACGGGGAGGATCGTTTTCGACGCGCACATACCCGGCAAATGCGCCGCCCCACCCGCCCCCGCGATAATCACTTCGAGGCCGCGCGACTCCGCACCTTCGGCGTAATCGAACAGCTTATCCGGCGTGCGGTGCGCCGACACGACTTCGACTTCGTGAGGGATTTCTAGCGAAATCAGCATCGCTGCCGTGTGACGCATGGTGTCCCAGTCCGAACGGGAACCCATGATTAACCCGACGAGAACTTGTTCGGAAACTACTGAATCACTTGCCATTTTCGACCTTCCGCACCGAGGAGTTCATCGGCACCGCTCGGCCCTTGCGAACCGATCGGGTAGCTTTCGGGGATCGGCGCACTCGCGCTCGTCATTGC
>JAYSKW010000297.1:0-5599 GCA_043726085.1 Limnoglobus sp. | reverse complement strand
CGCGCGTTACGAACAGCTCACCGTGGCCAATGCCAACACCGAGACCGAACGAACCCGGGCTACGCAGAACTTCGGCACCGCCCGCACCCTGATCCTCGATTTGGGAAACCGGATGAGTCAGATCGAGACCGGGCAAAACAACCCGAAGTTCGCGGACCTGGCCAGGAAGCAGGCCCTGGACAAAGCCCGCGACCAGTTCGACCAGTTCCGCGAAGGCCGACCCGACGACACGACATTGCAGCGGCAAGCGGCGTCCCTGCACCGCTACGCCGGCAACGTCTCTCGCACCCTAAACGACTACCCGGCCGCGACGGCCGCCTACGCCGCGTCGATTCAGATTCTGGACACCCTGACGGCCAGCTACCCGGACAGGCTCGAGTACCGCGACAGTCTAGCCATGACGCTCTCGGATCGGGCCGGGGTCGAGCGGCTGGCAGGCAAGCCGAAGGCCGCCACCGCGACGCTGGATCGAGCGCTGCAACTCGCCGAGGGGCCGCAAGGTAACCTGTCCGATTCGTCCTACCGCCGGACCATCGGGGTGATCGTCTCCGATCAGACGCATCTCGCCTACACGCTGGGCCGGTTCGACGACACGCTTCGACTCGCAGGCCGGAGTGTCGAACTATTCGATCAACTGAAATCCGCCCCCGCCGCCGAGAGACTCTCTCTCGACCCGCTGTACGCCGCGATGGCCGTCCACCACGTTGCACTGGCCCGGCGAGAACTCGGCCAGACGGCCGAAGCGCTGGCGGCCCACGACGACGCGGTCGCCCGGATGAACGGGCTGGCCGGCCCGAAGGCAACGCGCGACGTAAGGTACTGGGATTGTGAGGTGCGTCGGGAGCGGGCCCGGACGGCGATGGCCGTCCCGGAGCGACGGGCGGCGGCGCTCGCGGCGCTCGCGGACCTGGCCGACCTCATCCCCGTCGCGGAGAAGATGGTCGAGGAAAACCCGCAAATCTCCTTCTACCACGAGGGGCTTGCGGCCACCCACCTGTACCGCGGCGAACTGCTCCTGGCAACCGGCCGACCGGAGCCTGCGACCGCCGAGTTGACGAAATCGCTCGCCGTGTCGCGTGCCCTCATGGAGCGGCACGGCATTCGGTCCATGGCATTGCTCGTCCGTGGGAAGACGTTTCTGGCCCTCGGTCGGGCACGGGCCGCCGCCGGAAAGAGGGACGAAGCCGCGGCCCACTGGCGGAACGCGGCGAAGGTGTTCGAAATCGGGCTGAGAGTTGACGTTGACCCGGACAACTTCCACCACCGCCGCGGACTCGCCGAAGCCCAGCGGGAATTGAGCGGGTCGACGAAGTGAATGCGGCGCGGACGCTCAGGGGACTTCTTCCAGGGTGATGACGGGAACCTGCGGCGGCGGGGTCGTTGTGGTCGTTGCACCAGTATCGGGGTTCGTGACCGTGAGCGTGAGCGTCGTAGCCCCCTGATCCTGATCCGGATCCGCTTCGTTCTTCTCGTTGATGACGAGGAAATTCCACTGGCCGCGTTGCGGGGATCCCGTGAACTCGTACCCGGTGATCCAGCCTTTCCACATTTTCTTCCCGCCGTGGGCGGTGATCGTCACGTCGTAGACTTTTCCCCAGTACAGCGCTTGAAACGGATCGCCGGTGGTGATGTCCGACCCCGTGATCCAGCCCATGGTCCGGATGTGCCCTCCGCTCCCCTTCGTGACGCCGTTGCCCCGACCGGTGCGAAGCTTGCCTTGATAGATGTGGACCGAGGTGATGGTTGCGTTCGGCACGGGCGAATCCCTCATGATGATGGAGCGGGCGTGCCCTTGCCGACCCATCGGCAAGACGCATCAGCCCGTATTTGACAAGAAGTTATCCCAGACCCCGAGTGCTTGCAAGACAATTCTGGAGATTTCATGGCGATGGGGCGGAAGAGCTGGAAACGGCGTACGTCTATCAATGGTACGCGGCCGGGGGCGCGAACAACTGCATCGCCAGCAAGAACTTGTCTTGCGTCCGCTGCGTACACGACCCCATCAAGAAGTGAGACGCGGCGACCTCACTCGTCGAACTTCAGTAGGAATTGCGGGTTGATGATTTTGAAACTCAGGCGACCTTCGAGCGTTTCGTCGAACTCCTCGGTTGCGGGGCGCAACACGATGCCTTCGCGCGGCACTTGCGGGTTCAGCACGCTCGGCCCTGCGGATATTGCCACGAGTTCGTCGATGCTGTGGTTCAACACCAACGTGCCGAGTTGCGGTACGCCCTGCAAACCGACTTCGTTTAAGAGTGACACCCCGATGTCGCGATCGACCAATTGCGCCGTGTCGAGGTTCAACACGTTGAATACGTGAAGTTCGGCCACCTTGCGGGCGTAGCGGTTCTTCTGGATGCCGGGACCGATCAGTTCGCCTTGAATCGCAGGCCAAAACCCGTGTTTCGCGCGGATGCTACGCAGCTTCGCTTCGAGGTCGATCCCGCGTGCGACTTTCACGAGCAGGTTCGTGTCGTCGGTTTCGTCCATCCACAAGTTGCGACTACAGATGCCGAACTGCCCATCGTGCAAGAACGCGGTGAACGAGGTGCCGTCGAGCTTTTCGGTTTGGTAGAACGTCTTGCCGGTGTGCCGCAACAGCACTGGTTCGAGCACTTGCACGCGGGTTTCGTCGGTCTTCGAGAGGAAGCCGGGGAAGCCACCCTTCACGCGCCCGCCCATGCCCACCGCGATCGGCGGTTCGTACTTGATGATGCCGAGCGCATCGGTCACATCGCTGCCGATTTCCGTAGGCGTGCTGGGCGGGAGGATCGACAGCGGGAAGCAAATCCCCTGCGAAACCTGGCCGCGCAGCTTCACCGTTTTAATGCGAAACCCCGCGCGTTGCACGACCGCCCCGCCCTCGATCTGCGCCGCTTTGAAACTGCTCGCGCGCAGAAACTCGAACTCCGCGCGCTCGGGTAACAGCGAATCGATCTCGCAATACACGACCTTGTCGCCCGGCACGAACTCGCCCTTCTTGGCCACGACCCACCAACCGAGTACGCGCAACCGCTCGATGGCATCCGCCTTCGGGATCGGCTCGTTCGAGTGGATCGTTTGGATACTCGCCAACGTTCGCATGATGGTCTCCTTCTTTCGCTCAATCGATCGCAAAATCACCGACACGACCGCTACCTTACAGGTTCGTAGATTAAGCCGGAGTATTATCGATCCGTTCGACGGAGGATGTCGTGTTCGCTCGCCCGACTTCGTACTTTCTCGCCGCGCTCGGCGCGACCACGCTCCTTTGTGGGGCGGTCATCACCTACGGCGAAGCCACCGACCCGAACGGCAGCCTCGTTCGCATTCTCATCTCCGTGGCCAGCATTGTCGGCCTCGCGATCTGGATGATGGCCGGCACGTTCGGCCAACATCCCATCGACGATAACGCCCCGCCGCCGGACCTTCTCACCGATGCGCTCATCGGCCTGATTCTACTCGGTGGCATCGTCTATTTCGCCATCGTGCGCGGCCCGAACTTGAAGCCGAATATTTTCGCAACGGCGCTCATTGGCCTCGGGTTCACCTCGGCCGTTTGGGGATTGGTGCTGATCGCGCGCTACTTCCTGTTCCGACATGCCAATGCATCGCTCCACAAAATGCCGAGTACGTGGGAGATTGTGCGCGAACGCGAACGCCGGGTCGGCTACGACGGATTGAGCCTACCCCAGAAGGTCTATTTCGCGGTGACGGCACTCGACGACGAAGTGATGACGGGCGGGTTCCGGCGCTACTTTGAAGGCCCGTACGGCAATCGCGCTGCCGAGGCGAGCGTGGCACTTTCCATAATCGACGCAACCAACCAAGCGAGCGTCGTGCTGAAAGCGATTGCTGCGTTCGGCCCCACCGGCCCGCCGAACGACGACACCGACCGACGCAACCAACTCGACGCGCTCGCCGAGTTTTTGTTTCAAATGGACGTCGAATATCGCGACCACGTCCACGTCGTGCCGGGGCGGCTGAACGACTACGCATTCAGCCACGCGAAACACTTCCAGCCCGTACCCGACGACGACGATCTTACTTAGCCTGAAAGCGGTACAGCATCGTTTCCGTGCGGATGAACAGGCCGCCATCGGATGCAGCGAACGTCGAAAACGTACGCTCTTTCAATTCGGATTCGCCGACGACTTTGAACGCTTTCGACGCTTCGACGACGCTACAAACGCCATCTTCGCTGATCGCGTAAATCTTGCCATCGGCAACGATCGGCGACGCGGAATAGCCCTTACCCTTCAGCCGTTCGGACCAGTGGATGGTGCCCGTTTTGGCGTCGAAGCAGGTCATAAACCCCTGATCGGTAACGGTGTATACTTCGTCGCCGAGTGCGATGGGCGACGGCGTGTGCGGCGCGCCTTTCTTCGTCGTCCAGACGATCTTCGCGGAAATATCGCCCGTGCCGGTGGGGTCGATCGCGAAGAGATTCGCCGTGTCGTAGCCGGTTTGAATGATGAGCAAGCCGTTGACGAAGATCGGCCGTGCGATCAACGAGTAACCCCCCGACGGGTACTTCGCCCGCCAGATTTCCTTGCCGTCGATGGCATCGTAACCGGCCACGAATTCACTCGCTGCACTGACGATGATCGTCTTGCCATTGCTCGTTAATGCTAACGGTGTCGTGAATGAAAATCGCCGCGCCGCCGTCGATTTGCGATCCGTTTTCCACTTCTCGCTCCCGGTCATTTTGTCCAAGGCCGCGACGTACTGTTGATCGCTGCCATCGACACTGAACACGAGCGAATCGCCGACGAGGATCGGCGAGCCGCCGTTGCCGTGAACCGGTGCGTATTTGTAGCTGTCGACTTTCCAAACGATCTTGCCATCGAGGTCCAAACACGCCGTGCCGAGGTGCCCGAAGTGAACGAACACGCGCTCCCCGTCGGATACCGGCGTCGAACTCGCGAAGCTATTTTTCGAGTGCCCACCAGGCGATTTTGCCCCGTCCATCGCAAATAACTCGACGTCCCACGCGGGTTTGCCAGTGACGGCATCGAAAGCAACGGCGCGCAACGAGTAGTTCGGCTTCGGTTTGGCAGCGTCGGGCACCGCCGTCGTGACGATGATTTTCCCCTTCACGACAATCGGCGACGACCAGCCTTTGCCCGCCACTTTCGCCTTCCAGGCCACGTTTTTCTCGGTGCCCCACTCGATCACGAGCTTCGGCCCCACATACTGGCCCGTGCCGTCCGGCCCGCGAAATTCGACCCAGTCGGACGCAGGTAACATCGGTGCGGACATTGCGAGGAGAACGAAACAGAGTCGAAACATGATGGAACCCCGGCAGGATGGTGTTGGCGTGCGGAGTCGTGTGGTCACGACTCGACGGTATTCTACAAAATGTGCGAAAGCGAAACGGGAACGGTTAGAAAATCACCACAGAGTCACAGAGAACGCAAAGAAGAATGATGAATGAGAAGCAGTGAATTCAATAACTGCTTCTCATTCTTACTCACAACTCACCACTCGCAACTATCCACTACTATCCAACAAACACAGATTTAACCACAGAGTCACAGAGTACACAGAGAAGAAGAATAACTGCTGCTCATTCTTACTCACAACTCACCACTCGCAACTATCCACTACTAACCAACAA
>JAYSKW010000296.1:0-1815 GCA_043726085.1 Limnoglobus sp. | reverse complement strand
CGAGTTGCGGTTGGACGCTCGCGCTTTCACTGCGTTTCAGCAGACCCGTGGCCACGGCGGCGAAGACTTCGCCCTTTGCGGCCAGCGGAACCACCGGCGGTTGCACGATCAGCGCATCGGCGGTCGGCATCATCGTTTCGGTGGTGAACGTCGGCGAATCGAGGTAGCCACGGATCGCCCGCACGGCTGCGATACGCGACTTCAGTTCCTCGCTGAGGTTGTCTTGTTCGGCGAGTTTCACGAGGAAATCTTGTAGCCCGAGGTAGTGCAGAAGGTCTGCGGGCGGCGCGTTCAGGAATAATGTGCCGACGCGATCGAGTCCCGATTCGCCTGCGAACAGTTCCAGTAATGCCGGGCCGCGCGTGCGGATCAGGCGGTCGGCGTCGATCTTGCCCGCATCGAGCGTCGCCAGGAAAAAGCGGTTGAGTCGCGGTTTATCGAACCCGCTCGCCGCGCCGATGACATCCTCGAACCACGGGTGCGACGGCACGGATGTTAGGAGCGTACCGTAGAGCGACACCGCCTTGTCCGCCTCGACGCCTTCGCTCGGTTGAAGCAACGACAGCGCGAGCCGGGGGTGGTTGGCGAGCGTCTCCGCAAGTGCGGTCGTCGGCTCGCCGACGCGATGCAGGCAGGCCCGGCATGCCGCCATCTGATACCCGCGCGGCAAATCCAGCGACAGCAATTCGCCTAACTTCTCCGCAGGCACGTTCAGCCATTTCGTGAATGCGGTGTCGATCGTTGCGGTCGCCGATTGCGATTGCTGCTTGAAGCGCACGAAGCGCGGCAGCAGGTAGCGCCGCATCTCCCACGACAGCGCATCGGGTTCCGGAATCTGCGAAAGTAGCTCGCCCCAGATCGCGTTCGCTTTCGATGGCGCGACCATCGGCATCACGACTTCGAGCGCGTTCGCGGCCCGGTTGATGTCGCCTTCGGTGACGGCTTTCGTGCCTTCTTCGCGAACGACGTTGGCGAGTTTTAGGATCGCATCGGGCTTCTGGCGAAGGGGTTGCACGGCACGGCTAAACGATCCCGTAGCAAACGCACGATCGTCGAGCGACCATTCGAGGAACTGATTCATCGCATCGGAACGTGCCGACACCCACGCTGCAACGGCGGGGAACGACAGCGCGATGACGGCTTCGTCTTTGCTCAGCACGCCGGTACCGCGAGTCAACCGGAAGATGAGGTCGAAGTGCTTCGCATCGCTCAGGCCGAGCCGCTGCCAGTGGCCTTTGACTTCGTCGAGCTTGTCGAATTTCCCATCGGAAAGCGCCTTCACCGCGAACGCAGCAAACGGAACATCCTTCGCAATATCCGAGCGCCGACCGGTGGTGAGGTTCAGGCCGATGAAGCCATCGCGGTAACAATCTTCGGGCAGTTCGGTGTCGGGGTTGCCCGCATCGTGGCCGATCAGCCTTGCCGTGCAACTGTGCGGATTCGCTTCGTAAGTCGAGAACGTGAAGTCTTCAATGAGGCTCGACGGCAACACTCGCGTGACGGCGAAAACGATCTTCGCCACGTCGTCCGCACTGGCGGCCAAGACGATTCGCACATCCGATGGCGTACCGAGCAGCGCGTGCAATGCGAATTCGAGAAGCTCGCGGTGCGTCGGCGAACCGAGCCACGCCTTCAGCGCGTCGTCGTCGAGGATGTCCGCCACGGGCAGGTACGGCAACTCCGGCAGGTCGGCGGCGGAGTCCGGATCGTTACGCTGCCACGCCGGACTACCCCACGTCTGGATCGCCAGCTGCGCATCGGCGGTGGCGGGCACGTTCAGCAAGGTGTGCGCGAAATAGCGATTGCCGGTCGATG
>JAYSKW010000295.1:0-2234 GCA_043726085.1 Limnoglobus sp. | reverse complement strand
CTGCTCATTGTCGCGCTGTCCGCGCTCGTTGTCACCCGGCAACGACACGTGCAGAACCTGAGCGCCGACCGTGCCGCGATCCAACACTATCGCGACTTTGAACGGGCCGTGCCTGCGGTCGTGAATCGCCTGACGTTTCGAGATCGCGATGCGGTTCCTGGCGAACAGGTTCACGGCGAACTCGATGCGCTGCTCTCGCAATACGGCGTTCTCGACAATAGCGAATGGGCGAGTGCCGCCGCGATTAAGCGACTTCCCGAACTCGAGCGCAATGCGTTAATCGAGCAGATCGGCGAGTTGTTGTTGTTGAAGTCGCGTTTGGAACCGGACACCCAGATTGCGATCCAGCGGAACGAGCAAGCGGCGGCGGCGTTCCAGATACACGGCGAAATTCCGCGCGTCGTCTGGGACGAACGGCACCGATTCGCGGCAAAACTCGGCCGGGACGTGGAATCGCGCATATATCACGAACGTGCGGAGAAACTCGCGCCGAACTACCGCGATTGGTATTTTTCCGGCTTGGCCGCACACGATGCTGGTGAATTTCCCGAAGCGATTGCTTACTTCGAGAAGGCACTGAACCGGGATCCGAAACACGATTGGTCGTGGCTGCTTCTCGGCCATGCGTGGTCGATACTCGGCCGCGACGATAAGGCCGAAGGTTGCTTCAACGCTTGCATTGCGCTTCAGCCCGAGCGTTTCATGGGCTATTACAATCGCGGGTTGTGCCATTACCGCAAGAAGCAATTTGACGCCGCTATCGCCGATTTCAGCAAGGTGTTGGCACTCGAACCCGATCTGCGGAAAGCGCGAATCGAACGCGGGCAGGTGTACGTGGCAGCGGGCCGGTATGCCGAAGCCGAGGCAGACTTCACGAAGGAACTCGAAAGCGGTTCGACCGAAACGCGGCTGTATTTCTTGCGGGCGAACGCGCGTTCCGCGCAAGAAAATGTGCCCGGTGCGGTAAAGGATCGCGACGAGGGAATGCGCGGAGAACCGAGCGACGAACTGAGTTGGGTCACACGCGGGTTGGCGAAAGCCGCGGCGGGCGATGACATCGGCGCGATTGCGGACTACGATCGCGCACTGAAACTTCACCCGAATTCGTATCTCGCGCTGATGAACAAAGCGAATGTGTACGATGAGAAACTCCATCGCGAAGCCGATGCGATTGCGGTTCTCAACGTCCTCGTCGCGTACCACCCGTACAACGCGACGGCACGTGCGGGGCGAGCGGTACTGTCCGCACGACAGGGGGATCGCAAGTCGGCGTTGTCAGATGCGGAGTATTGTCTGAGTCAGAATCCGAACGCGGAGATTCGCTATCAACTCGCAGGGGTCTACGCACTGACGGCGAAGACGTACCCCGACGATGCCACGCGGGCGTTCGAGCTACTGCGTTCGGCACTGAAAGATGGCTACGGTACCGATCTGATTCGCATCGATCCCGATCTGGCAACGGTTCGCGACCGCCCCGAATTCCGCAAGTTGATCGAAGCGGCGAAGATGCTGCAACCGTCTCAGTAATAGGATTCCGTGGCGGACGGCGCGATGCGTTCCGACTCTTACTTGTTGAACCGAGGTCGCGATGCAGAAAGGTCTAATTTTACGTGTCGAACCGCTCGATCCACGCGATTGCCCCGCCGTGTTTGGAAATCCATGGCTCGACCCGAATTTAACGCTCTCGTTCGCACCCGATGGAACGGTTGTGAACGGCGTGCCGAGCCGTTTCGATGCGGCGTTGGCGAACATCCCGGAAGCGACTCGCCGCAACGAAGTGCTCCGTGCGTTTCAGACGTGGATTGCGGCGGCGAACGTGAATATCGGTGTCGTGGCCGACGGCGGCCAAGCCTTCGGCGTGCCGGGTGCTGGCTCGCACGATCCGCGTTTCGGCGACGTTCGCATTGCGGCCGCCCCGCTTGCAATCGACGATGTCGCACTCGCATTGCCGTTCGATGTGTCCGCCGGAACGCGGGCGGGCGATCTGCTGTTCAACAGCACGCAAGCCTTCCGTGCAGGAACGACCGGTGGTTACGATCTATTCTCGATCGCACTCCACGAAGCCGGGCATATTTTCGGGCTGGCGGGCAGCACCGATCCCACGTCGGCGTTGTTTCAAATCGCCGACCGCGTTCGCACGGGCTTGAACGCCGCCGACATCCAGACGATTCAGCAACTCTACGGCCCCCGCCAAAACGATCGCTACGAAGGACCGAACGGCAACGCCACAATCG
>JAYSKW010000294.1:0-6998 GCA_043726085.1 Limnoglobus sp. | reverse complement strand
TGTAGGTCGGGTCGAAGCTTTGAGTGGGCACCGACAGTGCAATCACGCGACGATTCTAAACTTCCGGGTAGTTGTCGCGGATACTCTGTCGGGCCTCATCGCAAAGCCTCTTCGACCGCGACCTACGGCGTCTGAAAGTTTGAAAATCAATCTGCTTCATGAACGGTTACCCCCAAAACGTAACCGTTCATGGTGTATTCTGTTTTTCTGTGAACCCACTGGTATGGTAGGTCGGGTCGAAGCTTTGAGTGGGCACCGACAGTGCATTCACGCGACGATTTTAAACTTCCGGGTAGTTGTCGCGGATACTCTGTCGGGCCTCATCGCAAAGCCTCTTCGACCGCGACCTACGGCGTCTGAAAGTTTGAAAATGCAATCTGCTTCGTGAACGGTTACCCCCAATACCTCGACTACGACCTACAAAACTTGCCTGCGTCCAAGTGATAACAACACCCAGGAGTTAGCCGATGTCGAATCCCATATCGCGGCGGGAAATGCTTGCGGCGACTGCCGCGATGGTGGCCACGCAAACCACGCGGGCGGCCACGGAAGCGAACAACCGCGTCGAGGGGCTGCCCGTGGCGGCGAAGGTCGGCGCGGGGGCGTTTGCGAATGGCGGCAGCGCGATCGATGCCGTGATCGCGGCGGCGTTTGCGGCCACCGTCGTGGCTCCGCAACTGTGCGGCGTCGGCGGGTATGGCGGGCACTTTATTGCTGCGATTCACGGCGGCAAAAAGATCGTCGCGATCGACTTCAACAGCACCGCACCTGCGACGATGACCGACGATTTCTTTGCCGATAAACTCGCGGCGCAACAACGCGGTTGGCTGTCCGCCGGGGTACCGGGCACGCTCGCCGGGTTGCAAGCTGCCGTCAAAAACTTCGGCAAGCTCGATCTGAAATCGGCCATCGCACCCGCGGCGGCCATTGCGAAAGATGGCATCGCGGTCGATGCCTCACTCGCAACCGCGATCCTTTCTAGCAAGGCGAATTTAGCAAAAGACCCCGCCACCGCGAAGTTGTTTCTACCGAATGGCGAGCCGCTGAAAGCAGGGCAGACGCTCCGCAATCCCGATCTCGCCAACATGCTCGCCGCGTTCGTGAAAGCCGATTCGGTCGATGATTTTTATCGCGGCGACGTCGCCAAACAGATCGCGAACAGTTTCCGCGCGAACGACGGTTTGGTGACGGAACACGACCTGAAAAATTATCGGGCGCTTCAAGTGAAACCGGCCGAGTGGTCGCATGGTACGCATACGATCTTCACGCCGCCACCGACCTCCGGTGGCGTCACCGTTCTGCAAACGCTGGCGTTACTCGACGGCCTCGGTTGGGGCGCGTGGCCGAGTGAAAGTGCCAAGTCGATCCGCGGTCGCGTCGAGGCGCTGCGTCTGGCGTGGCACGACCGGTTGCGAACGTTAGGCGACCCTGCCACGGCCGATGTCGCATGGTGGGAACTGCTCGACAAAGACCGCATCACGGGGCAGGTGAAGGCCATCGAAGCCGCACTGCGCGACGGCAAACCGGTACCCGCCACCACCGATGGCCGCAAAGCCACGGGTACCGTTCACCTGTCGGCATCGGATGCATCGGGGAACTACGCGGCGATCACGCTGACGCACGGCGGCTACTTCGGCACACAAGTGACCGTTCCCGGTTTAGGCGTAACGCTCGGCCACGGTATGTCGCGGTTTGAGCCGAAGCCGGGCCACCCGAACTCGGCGGGGCCGGGCAAACGACCGTTGCACAACATGTGTCCGACCATCGTGATGGAGCGCGGACAAGCGATGCTCGCGCTCGGTGGTCGCGGCGGGCGAAAGATTCCGAATGCGGTGATGGAAGTGTTAGCTCAAGTGATCTTGCGAGGCACAACCCCTGCCGCCGCCGTGGCTGCCCCGCGTATGCACACCGAAGGCGGCATGACGGTCGAACTGGAAAAGACTTGGCCAGTTGCCGCGCGGAAATCACTTACCGATGTGGGTTACACGATCAAAGAGTCCGCACACGCCGTCGTCAGCGCCGTCTGGAACGACGGCGGCGGAATGCGCTGACGTTTACGGCGGGACGTTCCACAATCGGACGACGCCATCCCAACCTGCGGTCAATAACACGCGGCCATCGGGGCGAAACTGCGAGCGCAACACGATACCGGCATTCCCGCGATACGTGTGGACGAGCTTGCCGGTTTCGGCGTCCCAGAGCTTGACGAGATGATCGTGACCGCACGATGATACTCTTTTCCCATCGGGTGAAAAGACGGGCCAGCACGCCCAACCGGTGTGTGCGTTAGCGGACCACACCTGCTTTCCCGTTTCGAGGTTCCAGACACCGAGCGCTCCAGTCGACGCGCCGACGACCGCACGCATGCCACTCGGCGACACGCCGATGCCACCGCATTCGCCACTACCGACGGATTTGATTCGTTCCCCCGATTGCGCGTTCCAGATCTGAATCCCGGAGCCGCAGGCCGTTACGCACTCCTTGCCATCGGGCAGGAAGGCCGTTCCCCATCCGTTCATCACCCACGCTTCCTTCGGCAGCACTGCAAGTTGTTTACCCGTCTCGGCGTCCCAGATCGCGGAGTGCTTCACGCCGACACCGACGATGCGTTTTTCATCGTGCGACAAAGCCAGGTCGTTCCACGAAGTCGCTTTTTTACTGTTCTCGAATAGTTCGCGTGCTTCGCCCGTTTCGAGATTCAGCCGCGCCAACTGTCCTTCGGTTCCACCGAATATGGCCCAACCGCCGTCCTCCGAAACCGCCATTCCATACACCCGAAAGCCAATCGGCCACTCGGAAAGTGTCTTGCCGCTATTGCTATCCCACACGAAGACTTTACCTCCGTCCCCAGCTGCAACGACACGTCGACCGTTCGCAGTGAATTTCGCCGCGTAGAGCGGCTTGCCATCGCCGATGAGCGAACGACGGAGACCGGTCATTTCGGACAAGATCTGCTTCGTGAGATCTTCCGCACGCATCGCGACTTCGGGGCTATCCGTTTCGCGGATGGCCTGTCGCAACGCCACAAGAGCCACCCAGCTGAAACCGCGTAGCCGTCGCGTGGCTGCATCGCGTTCGGCGAACGATGGCGAATCGAGTTGCACGATCAGCGACGCCAATTCGCGGTCGACGAATGACTGCATCGCTTTCGTACCCGGTCCCGCCGCGAACGCCGCGATGAGAATGCAAATCCCCGTTGGCATCTCGTGCCCTCCCGTTTGCGAGCATCATACCCGGCTCGTAAGATGATGTCATGTTCACTTGGTTCCGCAACCGTCGCCGTCGCAACATCGTTCGCGGGCCGTTTCCCAGTTGGTGGGAACCGATCCTTCGCCGCAACATCGCGCATGCGGCGTGCCTGAGTGCCGAGCAAAATCTCTCGCTTCGCAACATCACGCGGATTCTGGTTGCCGAGAAGAAGTGGGAAGCCGCACGCGGGTTCGCGATTACCGAGGAAGTGAAAGTCACGATCGCGGCGCAAGCCGCGCTACTGATCGTCGGTATGAACGACCACGATTATTACGGTCGCGTGCCATCGATCATCGTTTACCCCGATGCGTTTCGGATGCCGAACGAAGAAGATGGCTGGGAGGAAGACGACATCGGCAACGACAACATCACGGGGCAGGCGGTGTATCGCGGGCCGGTGATTTTGGCGTGGGACGCTGTGCTGAAAGAAGGTCGCGATCCGTCGTGCGGGCAGAACCTCGTGTTGCACGAATTCGCGCACCAACTCGACTTCCTCGACAACGCGATCGACGGCACGCCCCCGCTAAAGAACCGCGACCAATCGCAACGCTGGCAAACGGTGATGACTGCCGCATTCATCGAACACAAACGCCAAATCGCAGCGAACGAAGAGACGTTCTTCACCGAACATGCCGCCGACGATGAAGCCGAATTCTTCGCCGACGCCACCGAGGCGTTCTACTGCGCCCCGCACGGCTTACACGACGATTTCCCAGACATTTACGCCCTCTTAGCCGAATACTACAACCTCGACCCCGCCAGTTGGTTCCCCCGTTCGGAATGACGATTCCCGGAGACACGCTATGACGAGCCACGTGCGTCCGACGCCCATGACCGATCCACTTTACGATTACTTTCTATCGGTGTCGCTACGCGAACCCGACTTGTTGCGTCGCCTACGGGAAGAGACGGCGTTGCTGTCGCACGGCGACTGGCAGACCGCGCCCGAACAGGGGCCGTTGCTCGATTTGCTCGTGAAAATGTTGCCCGCCAAACGCATCCTCGAACTCGGCACCTTCACCGGGTACGGTACGCTCTGGATGGCTCTCGCCGACCCGACGACGCGGATTACCACGTGCGACATCAGCGAAGAATACACCGCCGTTGCGAAGCGGTATTGGGACGAAGCGGGCGTCGGCGATCGCATCGATTTGCAGATCGGGCCAGGACTGGTGACGCTCACGAAACTGATTATGGACGGCCGCGAAAACAGCTACGACTTCGCATTCATCGACGCCGATAAAGGCTGTTACGATGGCTACTACGAAGCCTGCTTGGCACTCGTCCGCCCAGGTGGCCTGATCGCCATCGACAACACGCTGTGGGATGGCAAACCCGCCGACGAGACCGTCGCCGATGTCGACACCGTCGCCATCCGCAACCTGAACGCAAAGCTATTCGTCGACCCGCGAATCGACCTTTGCTTCCTGCCCTTCGCCGACGGATTCACGCTAGCCCGGAAGAAATAGCTTCGGGATCTCGGCCCCCGCTACGTAACTGAGCTTTCCGATCTTGCACTTCGCCAACTTTTGAAAAACCGGTGACGTAAACCACTTTTCGCAAATACGTTACGTCACAATTCCAAAATGCCTGTTCCACAGATTCGGCTCGGCGAACGGGAAATTGGGACGACGGGCGAACACCCGTTCTGAGTAAGGGGCAAAGGCTGGCTGGCGGCGACGTTACTCGAAACTGGCAACCATCTGCACTCGCACGATGGCCAATTCACGCGGATCATTCTAAGTGTAAAATGTTTGTATAGTCATAAACATCCAAACTTTTCAGCAGCTACCGTATCAGATGAATTATCGATTAGCGAGTGACGATGAATGGAGCGAAGCGTACCTGTGGCGTACAGTCAGGTTTGCGGTCGTTTCTTTACGACTTGTGGGTGTTTGCTTCGCCACTCGATTGTTTTTTCCGGTTGTGCCCAAGCCTCGTAGAGATCTTCGATTCGCTGATTGACGACGGTCATCATCTCGTCGGTTATTAGTTTGTGATTTTTTCTGTAGCCTAGATCGAGGTACTTATGTGCCATCAACATGTGCGACTCGGCTTCGGCGTACTGTTTTTTTGCGAGCAAGCACATGCCGAGGTCGGATCGCGATTTGGCGTTCGTCACCGTATCCGGCATCGAGCGATCATCTGGGATCGCCAGTCTGAGAATCCTTTCGGCCTCAGCATATTGTTTCTTGTCGACGAACAGCGCGCCGCACGACTCCAGTACGGATCGACCGACAGAAGTCGATCGGCCCGCAACGCTTTTCGCATAAGGTAACGACTGGAGCAACCACGGTTCTGCGAGTTCGGGTTGCTGTTGACGAATGTACGCTTGCGCCAAAAAGTTTGCTGTCGCAGCCGTTCGTTCGTGATCGGGGCCATCGAGCGCCACGCCGCGTTTTGCGATCGGTTCCAGCACGGCGATCGCATCCTCCAGCCGTTTTGCGACCATGTAGTAATAACCTAGGTTATTGCCGGACAATCGTGTCTGTGCGTGATCGGCACCGAGTAGCTTTGTTCGTTCCCGATACACGACTTCGGCGACCGGAATCGCGTCGTCTATCCGATTCGCCGCACGATATGCACCGGCCAGTGCCCCCATCGTGGTCAACGATTCCTTGTGTGCTGCACCCAAGGTTCGCACGCGAATGTCGCGTGTCGCTTCGAGGATCGGGATCGCGAGGTTGTGTTGCTTTTTACTGAGATACGCCGCCCCCAAATTGTTCATGATCGAGTTCGTCGTCGTGTGCTCGTCGCCCAGCAGCGTTTTCGCCAGCGGTAATGCCTCTTCAAAAATCTCGATCGCGTCCTTCAGTTGTCGCGTTTTCAGGAGTTGGCAGCCGACGTTATTCATCGAACTCAGTGTCGTGGGGTGATCGTTCCCGACCGTCGCGCGGCGTTGTTTCAAGACTTCACGGTGGATCGCGAGCGATTCGGCATTTTTCTCATCGTCGTCCAGGGCTTGTGCGTAGTTGTTCATTGCAGTCAGGGTTTTTGCGTGCGTCGGACCATACAGTTTCAATCGCCCCGCCATTGCTTCCCTCAGCAAATCCATTGCCGGTTTTGACTGATCCTGCATCAGATAAATCAGCCCGAGTTCCATTTTCACCGTCAGCGTCTCATCGCTGTCAGGGCCGAATTTTCCCCCGAACTGCGGGAGGATCGACTCCGCCAGTTTTCGCGCTTCGACGAGCCGACTCGTGCTGTACATCAGCTGGACCATGACCGACTGACACATGAGTTGCAAATTGACGTCTGGCACCGTTTGTCGTGCCAACAGTTCGATGGCGCGGAGGTAATGTTTTTCCGAATCGGGGAATCGTCGCAACTCGAACCACGTTTGACCGAGTGCAATTCGCGCTTTGATTTCCGCTGTCGGCCGATCCGCGAAGACGCGATCAATCTGCGTCTCCGCCACTGTCAACGCTTCGGCGAGCGTGACCGACCGGCCGAGACCTTGTTTCGTGAGTGCCGGACGCGATGCGGCGAGGACGTGATCGACCAGAAACTTGTTGAAGGCATTCGCGTCGGCTTCTGCAATCACGGCACGATTCCGGTCATTCACGGCACGATCTTCTGCATTCGTTGCGTTCTGCTCGGCGAGTGTTGCAGCCGTCGCTCGCTGGCTCGATTGCGTTTCGGCGTGCATCGCGCGCAGCATTTGCCACGTCGTGCCAATCACACCGGCTAACAGTGCGAGAAACACGAACGCCGAACCGGTTGCCGCCGCGCGATTCCGCCGCAGGAAT
>JAYSKW010000293.1:0-2439 GCA_043726085.1 Limnoglobus sp. | reverse complement strand
CATCGTCCCCGGCGGCGTGTTCTCGAAGGGGAAAAATCGCGTCGTTTCCTTCGCGAAAATCTCCGGCTACGACATGAAAGACGGCTACTTTTACCTATTCGAGAAGGGGAAAAAGGACGTGCTGTATTCCGTGATCGTCAGTGCGCCGAATTTCTTTCCGGGCCTCGCCATGCTCAATACGATCCTCTATCCGGCCATACCGAGACCGGCCGACGACGATGACGACGACGAGATTCCTACGGTACAACCGGAACGCGAAGACGGTGCCGACTAATAATGAGAGTGTGGCAATTTCGTTCTTCGTCAGGGTGAGCCGGATGCGCGATGTCGAAGTGCTGATTATCGGTGCGGGTTTAGCGGGGTTGGCGTGCGGTCGTCGGCTCGCGCAGTGCGATGTTGCGTTTCAAATACTCGAAGCGTCCGATGCCGTTGGTGGGCGGGTTCGCACCGACATCGTCGATGGCTTCCGGCTCGATCGCGGTTTGCAAAGCTATCAGACCGCATACCCCGAAGGATTGCGGGTGCTCGATCTCGATGCACTAGATTTTCAGCGTTTTTCGCGACAATTGATGATTCGGCACAACGGGCGATTCCATCGGCTCGCTTCGCCACTCGATAGTATTTCCGGTGCTGTGTGCACAATTCTTCGCCCCATCGGCTCGACGTGCGACACGTTACGTTTGCTGCGTTGGAAGTGGTGGTGCGACCGCATGGGCAGCGAAACCGCTTGCGCGAACGCCGTGGGAACGGACGTCACGGTTCTCGAAGAACTGCACTCCGTCGGGCGATTCTCGCCACAAATGATCGAACGATTCTTCCGCCCACTGTGCGCGAGCGTTTTGCTCGACCCGAGTTTGGCGAGTTCCGCCCGCTTGTTCCGCAACTATTTTCGCACCTTCAGCAACGGTTACGCAGCGATACCCGCAACGGGTATGCAGGCGATTCCCGATCAACTGGCGAACGGATTGCCGCAAAATTCAGTTCTACTCAACACACATGTCACACGGGTGTCACCGGGCGAAGTGGTGCTGGCCACCGGCGAGCGATTGACCGCCCGTGCAGTGGTTGTCGCGACCGAATCACCGACTGCGACGAGGCTGTTGGGAACGGGAATTAATCCTGAAAGACCGGCCTCACAGAAGCCAGCTACAAATCTTGTAGCTGGGGTCTGTGACCCCGGTCTTGTAGCTGGGGTCTGTGACCCCGGTCTTGTAAACAACCCTGGTTCGTGCGGCGTGACGACGTTTTATTACGCGGCCACCCGTTCGCCGATTGGCAAACCGATGCTGATGCTGAACGGGGATGGGCGGGGCCCGATCACCTTTGCGGCCGTGCTTTCGGACGTCGCGCCGAACTACGCGCCAACGGGTCAATCGCTGATTGCGGTGTCGATCGTCGGTGCCACGCCACCTTCAGAAAACGATGTGCGTTCGCAGTTGGTCGAGTGGTTCGGCCCGGTGGTATCATCGTGGCGAATGTTGCGTTCGTACCATTTCGAACATGCCTTGCCCGAGCAAAAAGTGGCCCACCTGACACCGTGGTCGCGTCCGGTTCGTGTCGAGACAGGCTTATACGTGTGCGGCGATCACCGCGATCGTGGTTCGATTGACGGCGCACTCGCATCGGGTTTCCGTGCCGCACAAGGCGTCGCGGAAGAATTAGCAAAGTAGCTCGGAAAGCTTTGCGATGCGCCTCGTCACTTCGGGATAACGCGACGATTCATCGAGGGGGATCGCGTGAAAACCTGCTGAGTATGCACCTTTGAAATCGTTATCGTAGTCGTCACCGACGAACGCGATGGTGTGTGGCGGTGGATTGCCGAGGCGTTCGCGAACGATGTCGAAAAAGTGACCCGATGGTTTGCGATAACCGACGACCGAACTGATAATTACGGTTTCCAAAAATCGCGAGAGTGCGGGGAATCCGTCGATGACCATTTGCAATCGCCGGTCGAGATTGGAAGCCAAACCGAGTGCATATCCTCGCTCTCGTAACGCTTCGATAACCTCCACCGCATCGGCTGCAACGACCCACGATTCGGGCTGTGCGTAGTGTTCGTACAGTTCGCAGAAACAGGCTTCGGCATCAGGCACTTCGTGCAAAGTCTCGGTCACAATTTGCCGCCAACGCTGCTTTTCTCGCGATTCAGACGTCACCCAATCCGCATCGCGATCGATCACTTCTTGTTTGCGAAATGCGGCAGGAAATCGCCTGCGAATCGTATCGGGGGCAATCACCGCACCATGTCTCGCCGCGAACTTCGCATACACCGTTGCGACCGGTGGCGTCGGGTGAATCAGCGTGCCGACTGCGTCGAAAATGACTGCGCGAATGTCGTCGAGGAACTGTCCGAAATTAACTTCCCGGATTGGCTTTTTTGGCACGTGGTTTCTTGGTAATCTGGGGCAGTTATGATCCTCCGGATGTTGCTCGGTCAGG
>JAYSKW010000292.1:0-1250 GCA_043726085.1 Limnoglobus sp. | reverse complement strand
TTGTACACGGGAGTGTATGGGAATCGAACCCACTGGGGCCGTTGTTCACGACCCCCACAGGTTTTGAAGACCTGGGCCAGCGCCAGCCGTGCAAACACTCCCAATTGACCTGAACACAGTTTACACTTTTCTCCAATTGCAACACGAGCAATTTTCCAATTGAGCCGAAGTCTTTGGACAACAATTGTCTCTCTTTATACGATAAGTGTTGTTCGCACTCCGATGAGGTTGGCCAATGGCTCGGGTGTTCAAGCGGTATCGAATGACGTGTGCGTTGCCCATCGCAGTGGCATTTGCGGCGTTGCCCGAGCGTTGCCGGTGGGTACCATGGCACGAATCGTGGATCGATCAACACGCGATGACTATCTATGAATCGTTCGTTTACGAGCCGGATGCGCACGTTTACCCGAACCTCGCGAATCGTACGGGTTGCCAGATGCTCATGCGGTCGATCTACGATACCGAGGGTTTCTGCTCGGGTGCCACGTGGCTACTCGCGGTCGATGGCGAATACGTCGGCAGCGTGCAGGGCGTCGTCGAAGACGATGGCATCGGCCTCATTCAGAATGTCGGCATCGTTCCCGGCCATCGTCGATCCGGATTCGGAATCGCGCTCATCGTGAAGGCGCTACATGGCCTACATGCGGCAGGCGCGAAAACGGGACAACTCGACGTGACGACGGGGAATGTCGCGGCGATACGACTCTACTTAAAACTCGGGTTTACTATCGAGAAAACCATATACCGAACGGTTGCTATCGAGGCAAAACGCGACCGGGTCGATGGCGACACATTTCCCGCCGTCATCGAACCCCGCGAAGGAAGGCGATCGAACCCGTGAAACAAGACGTGAATCATTTCACTTTACCGAACGGATTGACGATCCTTGCCGAGCGCATGGATCACGTCCGCTCGGCGACCGTTTCGTTCCTCATACCCGGTGGCTGTTCGTACAATCCGCCCGACCAACTCGGCATGGGCGCGATCCTGGCCGAGATGCTTTCTCGCGGTGCCGGCGAACGCGATGCGGAGCAACTTTCGCTCGCATTCGACCGCCTCGGTGTCGATCACGGCGAAACTGTCGGCCTGCTGAACATGGGCCTGTTCGGTGGCACACTCGCACGCAACGTGCCATTCGCGCTCGAACTCTTTGCCGACATGGTCTTGCGGCCGACACTCCCCGAAGAGGAACTCGAGTCAGTGCAATCGTTGCTCATTCAAGACCTGCAAGGCCTCGAAGATTCGCCGCA
>JAYSKW010000291.1:0-1187 GCA_043726085.1 Limnoglobus sp. | reverse complement strand
CACCGCAACCCGAACGGCCCGACCCCGCCAAGGAACGCGCGAAGAAATCGCCCGCGATGAAGCTGTTCAAAGAGAAGAAAGGCTTCGCGAATTATTACTTCAACGACCTGCGCCAGAAGCAACTTTGGGAAGCCTTCACGAAGCACGGCGACTTCACGGGCTTCCCCGGTAACTGGGCGATTAGCGGCTCGTTCGATGCAAACGAACGTCGCGGCCCGTTGACGCTGATCGCGGGCGAAGCCGCCGATGGCAACCCCGAAGCGAAGCTGACGATGAACGTCGAATTCGTCTACCACCCGCTCGACGGAGCCAACGGCCCGGCCCAACTTCAGGTGCCCGATAACAGCGGCGGGCTGCTCGCGGCACTCTATCAGTACCGTCGTTTACTCGCGATGGGGCCAACCTCGAAGGCGTTTGAACTCGGCGTCTCACACGGCGGCACCGAGCCAATCTACCCGCCGCACCTCGATGGCCGCCCGGTGGAGGATTGGTCGAAGCAGCGCGTCGATTGCGAAGTGTTGCGAACGAAACATGCCTCGATCGAGTGCAAGTGGTTCTTCAGCCAAACTGACCGGAAACTGCTGGCCTGCGAGGCGTATGTGCTTCGCGAAGAAGACCCGTGCGAACTGTTTTTCTCGGACTATAAAACCGTCGAAGGGCGACAATTGCCGCATCGCGTCGACGTCCGTTTCGGCGACAAGAACTACGGCCGACTGAATTTTGCATCGTTCAACATGAAGAAGTAAGAGATGAACATCATGCGAATGCTGACGGCGATGATACTCGCAATAGCGGCCACGACGGCGTCGATGGCGGCCGATCCGTTCCACGCGGTTTCCGAGAAAGTGAATCAGAAGCTCGTGAAACTGTTCGGCGCGGGTGGCTTTCGCGGCGTGTCGAATTACGGCACGGGCATCGTCATCTCGCCCGATGGCCACATCCTGACATCCGCTAGCCAGATGCTCGATTCGGCCGAGATCGTCGTACACCTGTACGACGGGCGGAAGCTGAAAGCGACGGTCCTCGTGACCGAACCCGAACTCGATGCGGCGATCCTGAAACTCCGCGTCGAAGGGAAAAAGATCGACGAGCCAACGGGGCTGGAACTCGAACATTTCTCGTTTGCCGAAGAACTGAAGCGACCGCGTGCCCAACCGGGCGACTGGGTGCTCGGGTTCAGCAACTCG
>JAYSKW010000290.1:0-13420 GCA_043726085.1 Limnoglobus sp. | reverse complement strand
GTGACGAACCCGCCGATCGACCCGTACCGCGAAGGCGGCGCGATGTCGTTAATGACGTACCTCGGTCGCTCGTCGCTGACGGCCCGCGATGGCGAAGATGAGATGCCCGTTAAGCAACTCGAACTCGCCTCGCCGATCATCAGCGATGCGGTGATCGAAGAGATCCGCCAGAACGAGATGCTCGGGTTCCAACCGCTCGATGCGACGTTCGTTCTCGAAGGCGGCGCGGAAGCGTTGCGAACGAGTTTGATCGCATTGCGGAGTGCCGCTGAGAAAGCCGTTCATGCGGGGCACCACGTGTTGTGCATCAGCGACCGTCAGGCTTGCAAGCGGGGCATCGACCCGATCCCGTCGTTGCTCGCGCTCGGTGCGGTCCACAATTACCTTTGCCAGCAAGGGCTGCGCGATCGTTGCTCGATCGTCGTGCAAGCGGGCGACATCCAGGAAGGCCACGATATCGCGGTCCTCGTGGCGTTCGGTGCCGATGCGGTTCACCCGTACCTGATGTTGCGAATGGTCAAAGATGGCTTGACCTACAAGCACGGCGAATCGAAGCAGGAAATCGAACTGTCCTCGCGCGAAGCCCTGGAGAACCTGTTCGAGGCACTGGAAGATTCGCTCAAGAAGATCATCTCGAAGATGGGGATCACGACGATAGAAGGCTATCGCGGGGCGATGCTGTTCGAGGCGGTCGGCTTCGGCCCGGAACTCATGGAGTTCTTCGGCGACTTCCCCTCGCGCATCGGCGGCCTGACGCTGGCGGACCTCGTCGACGACGTGAAATGGCGTATCGAGCGCACAGTGAATATGTCCACGCTCGGGCGCAACAAGGACTATCACGCCTACAAGCCCGAAGTGCGGATGGCGCTGCGGAACGCGGTGCTCGAAGCCCACCCCGACCCCGTGATGGGCGGCGGCGAGGCAGCGTACACGGCACCGCTCGAAAATGAAATCGCCGATGCCGCCGACAAAGTCGGGGTGAAGTTCGTGAAATTCACCAACCTCGTCAACAACCGCGTGCCGACGGTGCTGCGCGACTTGTTCAAAATTAAAATGGGTAGCGCCATCCCGAAGGAGCAGGTTCAAGCGGGGATCGACATCATTCGCGGGCACTTCCGTGGGGCCGCGATGAGCCACGGCGCGCTCACCGGTGCGTCGCACATGACCATCGCCGCGGCGATGAACGAACTCGACACGCTGAGCAACTCCGGCGAGGGCGGCGAAGCCCGTTGGCGGAACGACATCCCCCCGAAGGCGCACGGCGATCACTGGGCGAAAGTCCGGAAGCAGCGCATTGAGAACCCCGGCGTTTACGCGCTCGACGCCAACGACTTGAACAAGAGCCGGTTCCGTTCGCGGATTCGCCAGGTGGCATCGGGTCGCTTCGGCGTCGATGCGGAATATCTCATGAACGCCGATGAGATTTCGATCAAGATGGCGCAGGGCGCGAAGCCGGGCGAAGGCGGCCAGTTGATGGGCAAGAAGGTGACGGCGGAGATCGCCGAGATTCGCTTCGCGAAGCCCGGCACCGACCTGATCAGCCCACCGCCACACCACGACATTTACTCGATCGAAGACCTCGCGCAACTGATCTACGACTTGAAATCGATCAAGCCGGGGATGCCCGTTTCGGTGAAGTTGGTGGCGGTCGAGAACATCGGCACGATTGCGGTTGGCGTCGCCAAGGCCGGCGCGGACATCATCGAAATCGATGGCATCGACGGCGGTACCGGTGCGGCGATGGTGTCTTCGAAAGAACATGCCGGGTTGCCGAGCGAGATGGGCCTGTCCGAGGCGCACCAGGCACTCGTCGTCAACGGCATTCGCAAGAGCGTGAAAATCCGCGTCGGTGGCGGTATCAAGAACGGTCACGACGTGATCAAGTACGCACTGCTCGGTGCGGACGAGTTCACTTTCGGCCAAGGGCTGATGGTTTCCGTGGGTTGCATCGTGTGCAAAAATTGCCACATTCCGAACTGCCCGACGGGGATCACCGGGTCGCCGGAAATCTTCAAAGGCCACCCGGCACACACGAAGGCGTACATGCACGCGGTCGCCGAGGAAGTCCGAACTTTGCTCGCGGAAATGGGCTTCGAGAAGATCTCGGAAATCACCGGACGCAGCGACTTGCTCGAACGCCGAACGGACCTCAAAGGCCGACCGGCGCAGGTCGACCTCAAGCGGTTCCTTCGCCCCGACATGGCACTGTCCGTCCTCGAAAAGAACTACGAACAGGTCGAGCCGAATCGTGGCATCTGCGCGCCCGATGGCACCTCGCTTAACCACCGGATTCTGGCCGCAACGCTCGACGCCATCGACACTGCGCAAGATGTGTCGTTGGTGTTCAAAATCAAAAACAGCGACCGCTCAGTCGGTGCGACACTCGCTGGTGAGATCGCCCGGTTGTACGGCCGCGAAGGCATTCCGAACGGCAAGAAGATCCGCGTCCGCTTCGATGGCGAGGCCGGCCAGAGCTTCGGTGCGTGGTGCCTAACGGGTATCGACCTCGAACTCCGTGGCTTCACGCAAGACGGCTTGGCGAAGGGTATCTCCGGCGGGCACGTCGTCGTTTCGCTCGATTACAAGGCATCGGACTACGGCGGGGAGATTCAGAGCATCGCCGGGAACAACGTAGCGTACGGTGCGACGGGTGGATTCGTGTTCATCGGCGGGCGGGCCGGGCACCGCCTCGGCATCCGCAACTCGGGTGCGACGATCGTTGCCGAAGCCGCAGGAAAATATGCCTGCGAATACATGACGCGCGGCCGCGTGCTGATCCTCGGCCCCATCGAGAACGAAGTCGGTTCCGGCATGACCGGCGGCGAACTGTTCGTTTACGATCCGCACAACGAAGTCGCCGGTAAACTCCACGGCAAGAGCGTCACCGTCATCGACTGTAACTACACCGATTTCGAGTGGATGCACCCGCTGGTGATTCAGTATCACGCCCGCACAGGTAGCCGTCAGGCGGAGTACATCCTCAAAAATTGGGCCGACATTCGCCGAGGCCGACGCATCCGCAAAGTGCTGCCACTCGCCGTCGCCCGCGCGATGGAAGACTACCGTGCCGTCGGCACGAACGCGGGTTAATCCATTGCGAAAAATGAGGATTGCGACACATGCCGATTATTTTCTTCGGAACGCGCGGCATCTCGTGGACGGTCGATAGCGGGGAGTTTCACTGCCCGCGTTGTTCCGAAAAAGTGCCGTACAAGTTGAAGTCGACGCGGCCTTGGTTCACTGTCTATTTCATCCCGCTCTTCCCCGTGGGCGGTTCCGAACGGCACGTCGAATGTCGCGAGTGCGGCGGTGCGTTCCGCGAAGATGTTCTCGAATATCGTGCTCCGAAAGATTCATCGCAAGATTACGCCGCCGAGCTTTACGAGGAACTCGAAGCCGGGAAAAGCATCGAGACGATTCGGCGAAAGTTAGAGCGGCTAGGCATGTCGCCGACGCGGTCCGAGGAGATGATCGACGAGATGACGCGAGGGAAAGTGTGGTCCTGCCCGGAGTGCGGTTTCCATTACTTGAACAAAGTGAAACCGTGCCCGAAATGCACCATCTCGAAGTAATCGAGTTGAACCCAACGCCACTCTGCCAAACTCGCACGCAATCGTGCGTTGCCTGCTGCCGAGGGAAAAAACTGAGTGACGCGTCACTCACCGCAAAACTCCGCAGGCAAACCGAACGATTTCAAAGATCGTTCGGCACACCGAATCACCCACCGGCGTTACTCTCGCTGATTTTATTCGAACTGCGAACGCGGCGGTTCTCGCCACTTCTGTTCGCGCCGCTATTCCTCCTTCCGGGCTTCGGGCCGCTGATTCGCACGTGGTTCGCCAACCGAACTTGCTGCGGGTTCCTCGGCACCGTCGAAGATTCGCGAGCGGGCTGTTTGCTTCACCCCACGCGAATGGGCAGCGATGTGCGACGCCGCACCGCGTTCGCGCTACTACCCGGAATGACGTGCGGCGAGCCGGGGTTCCTCTGCAACGCGACGTATCTGTATCGTCGTCTCGGGTTACGCGAACGCCAGGAATTCAAGGACAAAACGCAAGGTATGGCGAGCGCCGAATACAGCCGAGCGGTCGAAGCACTCGAACTTACCGCTTCGCGGCCGCCTGTGTGACTTTGTCGAATAACAGCCCGATTAGTGTCTCGAGCATGTCGACGTATTCCGTCGCAGCGAGGGCGTGAATTTTGTGGACGAGTGCGCGACGGCGTTCGATCTGATCGACGAAGCGATCGACGCCGAGTTTCTCGAGTGGGCCACCCGGATTTTGCAATTCGAGCAGTTCGAGAATCTCATCGGGGCGCAGTTCCCGCGCACGATCCTGGTTGCGGTTGAGCCAGTTGACCAAGTCCGGGAGCGTCGCGCGATCGTGGAGAACCTTGAGAGCTTCCTCGTCGGCGGGCGGTTTGCCGTGCATCCGCGGCAATAGCCGTTCGAGCGGCAACGTGCGGAGTTCGTTCACGGTCAACCCGAGTGCTTCCGCACACTGGCTGACGGTGGCGTTCCGCAATCGCCGATTCGGCCCGCCGTTGAGTATGTGCCGCACGGTATGTCGATTCAATTTCGATATTCGTGCGAAGTCTTCTTGATTCCAGCCCCGTTCTTCCATCAGACGGGAAATTTTATTCGCGACCTCACCACCACCCACACCGGTTCCGCCGCTCATCGTGCCCCCTGCTCCGCGTACATCCGTGCGTAAAATATCCCATTGCATTCATACTATGTGGGTGTCTAGGGGGGAGGCACAATTTAGGCAACGAAGAAGCCAGCGCGATCGCGCTGGCTTCGAGCGAAACTATCATCATGCGGCAGAAACGGATACTTCGTACAAAGGCGAAAACCTCTTATTCTGGTAGCCGCAGGTCTTTAGCCTGCGTTTGCCACCGTCAACGACTGAGGGTCGTGGTGAGTCTGCGAAACGCGACGTTTCCTGCGCCTGGAATGAAAGCTTTGGCGGATTGCGTCGCGTCTCGAAGATTCGCCACGACTGATTTCTGGTAATGGAAGTCCCCGCGTCCCATGGATTCACCATAGGCTGAGAGAGCGACCCCTACAGGGTCGGGGGTTCTTTTTCGGTCCTGAAAAGATCGCTCACGTAGCCCATGGTGATACGCTGGGCGGGGCCGCACCCCTCGCCCGTGTGCCTTTTTGCGTCGCATCTCGAAGACTCGCCACGACTGGTTTTCAAGGGTATTTGCCCCCGCGCAGGCTAAAGACCTGCGGCTACCAGAACAAGACAAAAATTGATACGTCGTGCCATCTGCAACATGCCTATTTAGAACGGGCTTTTCGGCCCTGCGACACGTGGCAACGGCTCGCGATCGATCGCCGGGGCTTGCACTTGCGGGATCGAGATTTCGCTACTTTTCTTCGGCTCGACGGGCTTCGGTGACGTCGGCTTCACCGGCTCGACGGCTTTCGGTGCCTCGGGCTTCGGCATCACTTTCGGTGCCTCCGTCGCCGGTGCGACGAGGACCGCGTTCGGTGCCGGTGCGAGCGTACACGCCGAAGGTGTACTCGCAACGATCACTGCAGGGTACACGACATCCGCACACGGCGAAGCGGCCGATTCGCCGTGCTGGAAGCGGGCTTTGATCTTCGTCAGCAGTCCGGGACCGCCGCACGAATCGCCGAACAACGGTCGTGCAATGAACGGAGAACCGCATGGCTCGCACGACGAAGAACCCATCGACGCCATCCGCGATTTGATCTTCGATAGCAGGCCGGGCTTGGCGCATCCCTCGCCGCACGGTCCGGTGTCGGTCCCCGTCATGAGGGCCGTCGTCAACAGAATGGAAGTCATCACGGTGTGAAATCTCCGTACGGCCCGCACACACGCCCCCGCGCAGCTTAGGCCGGTGTAAGGGAACAATCCCCTGAACCCTTATTCCTTTCATCGACCGCGTTCGCATCACTCATGACGCGACTTGAACAATTTCCTACGTCATCTCGAAAGTGGCGAACGCTTGTAGTGGAATAATCGGATGTGCCGCAAGGCCCAATTGCGCCGCGTCCGTAGGAAATGCACGCCACACGGGATAGCATGAACCGATACGCACAAGGTTCCGCACCGAGGTTCACCCGTGGCAGCTGTCGCGAAGCAATGGCACTTGTTGCCCCATCAAGACGATGCGATCCGCAGGCTGTCGGCGGAGATCCGCGTACCGGCCGTCGTCGCGCAACTGCTCTTGAATCGCCACGTGACGGACCCTACGGAGGCATTGCGGTTCCTCGAATCGCCACTTGCGGGGCTGCACGCGCCGAACCGCTTGCCGGGCATGAATGCCGCCGTCGATCGCATCACGGACGCGATCCGCAACCGCGAACTCATCCGCGTGTTCGGCGATTACGACGCCGACGGCGTGACCGGTACGGCCATCCTCATTCGGCTCATCGAGCAACTCGGTGGCAAAGCCGATTTCTATGTGCCGCACCGCTTGGACGAAGGATACGGCCTGAATATCGAGGCGATTCAGCAAGCAAAAGCGAGCGGCGTGGCATTGTTGATTACCGTCGATTGCGGCATCACCGCGATCGCGGAAGCCGAAGAAGCGCGGCGAATTGGGCTAGATCTGATCGTCACCGATCACCATGAAATGCTGGATGCGATTCCGAACGCCACGGCAGTCGTTCACCCGCGCTTGCCCGGCGACTATCCCTTCGGCGGGCTGTCCGGCTCCGGTGTGGCGTTCAAATTCGCGTGGGCCGTCGCACAGCGATTCAGTGCCAGCGACAAAGTCACGCCCGAACTGCGCGAGTTCCTGCTCGATGCCGTCGGCCTCGGCGCACTCGGACTCGTTGCCGATGTGGTGCCGCTTCGAGATGAGAATCGCATCTGCGTGAAGCACGGTTTGAAGCGCATAGCGGAGAAGCCATCGCTCGGGTTGAAGGCACTCATCGACGTCGTCGGGCTGAAAGGCGCGGCGATCAAGGCCGAAGATGTGAGCTTCAAAATCGCACCCAGGCTCAACGCCGCCGGTCGCCTTGGGTGTGCGATGCTCGTCGTCGAACTCCTAACGACGAAGTCCGCAACGCGAGCGCACGACCTCGCCGAATGCTTGAATGGCTACAACCAGCAGCGTCAAAGTATCGAGCGCAAGATCGGCATTCAGGCGCGCGAGATGATCGAAGCCGAAGGATTCGCGAACGATGCCGCGCTCGTGCTCGGTTCGCCCGAATGGCATCAAGGCGTGATCGGCATCGTCGCCGGCCGGTTGGCGGACCAGTACGCCCGCCCCGTGATTTTGCTTGCGTTAAAGGCCAACGATGCCGCATCGTCGGGGTCGGGGCGTTCGATTCCCGGCGTGGAATTGCACATGGCGTTGCGGGCGTGCAACGAACATCTCCTCGGCCACGGCGGGCACGCGATGGCCGCCGGGGTGAAATTGCGTCCCTCGAAGTTGGCCGATTTCCGGGCCGCATTCAACGATTACGTTCGCCAACAATTCCCCGATGGCACACCCGCCCCGCGACTCATTATCGATGCCGAGGTGCCACTAATGGCACTCACGTTCGGGCTACTCAAAGACATCGATAAACTCGAACCGTACGGCGCAGACAACCCGCGACCCAAACTATTAGCCACCGACTTAACGCTCGAAGGCGAACCAAAAAAGATCGGCACAAACCAGCAACACCTGAGCTTTCGCGTCCGTCAGCAGAGCATCAAAATGCGCGCCGTCGCGTTCGGAATGGGCGACCGCTACGACGAACTCGTTTCCGCAGGCGGCATCTGTTCCGTCGTGTTCACGCCAAAAATCAACGAGTGGAACGGCTACCGCTCAATCGAAATGGAAGTCATCGACTTCCGCCCCGTAAAGAGTCCGGATCTGGTTTAACTTCTTCGTTTAGCCGCGACGCGAAGGCTTTGCGAAGCGGAGCGCGGGGAGTGAACCCACGGAAAAATCGTGTCGCGTCTAATTCTTGATCTCTTCGACGCGGCGCTTCCAGGCTTTTATTGCTCCTTCTCGCGATTCGGCGGTACCGGCCATGTCGATGAAGCTCAATATCTTGTTGCTTCGCGATTCGGGGTCGATGTCGTTTTTCAACGTCCAGAGTGCGAACTCACGCACGGCCAGCGCCGGCGAATTGAGATCGTCGACGATGCGATCCAGTACGGCGGCTTCGGTGCGTTCGGTTGGGGTTGGGCCGCGAATTAAGCTAATGACACGTTGGGCCTGTTCGGCGTTGCAACGGCTCTTCTCGACGAGCAATTTTTGGAGGCGCTCGGCCCCCTCGTTACTCTCGCCGGCGAGTTCGATGATGCCATAGATGGCGGCTTCGCGAACCTGCGGTCGCGAGACGTCGTGTAGGGCATCGACCAGTTCGGGCCAGTCGCCGATGGCGGTGTGGCCGAGTATCCCCACGCGACAACGAATGAGGATCGGCAACGTGTATTCGCTCTTTTCCGCAAGCATTTCGGCGAAGCGGACCTGCACGGAATCGGGTGCGGTGAACTTCGTTGCGAGGTCGGCCAACGACTGTTGCACGGCTTTCGCCACGACTTCCGATGCGGGTACGGGATAGCGCGAGAAGTACGAGGAGTCTTTTCCCGCTTTCGCTTCACTGAGCTTCTTCGGCCCGACGAATTCGTTCGCTTGGCTGTTCCAAAAAACCGCCTCGCCGGGGTTCAGTTCGGGTATCGTGCGCGACGCGATTTCGAGTTTCACTTTGCCCTTGAGTGCCCCGATCGCGATGGCCGTCTGCGGCGGTTCGGTGGCATCGACCGCGTTCGGTTGAATGCCGCGCCGCAGACTATGGGAGACTTCGACGACGACATCGGACTTGTCGTCGGCCAGCACGAAATCCCAGATCTCCGCCCGGATTCGCAAGCGAATACGGCTGCCCATCGGGTTCTTGCTCGTCAGGTAAATTCGACCGGTATGGATGCGAATGTCAGCACCGAATCCTTCGACGGGCACCGCAAACGTCACGGAACTTTCGAGAATTGGGATCGGCATCTGATCGGGCACGTTCCCCCAGAGTTCGACGACCGCGCCGCTATCGAGGCGAACCTTCGACTTGTAACCGGGCAAGCTGATATGCCGATCGACGGTGGAGACAGACAGATCGTTGCCGACGATGCGCAGCCACTTTCCTTTACCCGATTCGGCGAGCACGACGGCATCGGGCGTTTCGAGTTTACCGATGGCGATCCGATCCGCTTTCGCCGGGGCAATCGGTTCGGGTTTCACCGGTGCCGGTTCGACGGGTGTCACGGGGGTGTCAGCGGTTTTCTTGGTCGGCGTGGGAGCCGGTGGAACGACGACTTTCTCGGGTGCGGGTTCGATCGCTTTTTTGGGTTCGACGGCGGGCACGTTCGGTATCGCGACAGCGGCGAGATCGGGCTTGTTCTGTCGAACGTCTGGCTTGATCGATTCGGGCCAGACCATGCAGACCGAGCCGACGAACGCGGCGACGAGCATCACCAACAACAAGACTTTCCCTGCGCGTTTCGCTGGCGAATCGCTTCGGGAATAGGCTTTCATGCCGAGAAGGTAGGCGGCGTCGGAGTCGTCGGCATCTTGAAACGGCGCATCGGGGAGGACGCCGCCGACGGGGATCGCGTTACCGGGCTTGCGCTTTGGTAGCGATTCTGGACCGCGCGTCAGTTGATACATTCGTTGCCGCGCCGTCGGTGGCACGCGAACGGGATCGCTGAGCAACAGCGTCAGAATCTGATGGCATGCCGCGACTTCTGCGAGCATCACATCGGACTCCAAACACGATAATTCAAACGCGCCGACTTGGTCGCTCGGCAACGCATCGCTCAGGTACTCCGCGACGGTGTTCGCGTCCGAACCGTTCGCAGCGGCGGGCGGCGTGGACAAGCCGCGGCGGCGCGTGACCCGCTTGATTTTTTCGATCAGTTCTTGTGCCGATTCGCTTTCGTTGACCTTCTGCCCGATCAACTTCGCTTCCTCGGCAGAGAGCGTATCGTCGAGGTATGCCAGTAACGTTCGCAATGTGAGTCGCATCGGTTTCTCCGTGTGGTTACCCGTGTTAGTGGCGAACCGCGTCGGTTTTCGTGCAGGAAAATGTGTGGAAAATGAAAATGACTTCTCGCGTGCATTCTCGGCTGGACTCGTTATCCTTGTTCTACCGGTATGGCCGGTGCATCCACACGAGCCTGCCCCAATGCGTCTCCGATTCCTTTTGCTCACAATCAGCATCTGCGTTTTGACGGCGGTTTCGCGTGCCGAGCCGGTGAAAGACCTGAAAGTGCCGAGCGGTTTCGCGGTGGAGTTATTCGCGGGGCCGGAACTCGCGAACGATATTTATTGCATGTCGATCAGCAGCGATGGCCGCGTGATCGTGGCCGGACGCGGGTACATTCGCGAACTCATCGACGACAACAACGATGGCGTTGCCGAGCGAGCGAGTGACCTTGTGACGGGAATTCAGGAAGGCCCGATGGGGCTACTGCTGGAAGGCAACACGTTGTACGCCGTCACCGATGGCGGCCTTTGGCGATTCGAGAACTGCGATGGAAAACGTCCGGTAACGATGATGTCCGGCACGAAAATCTTAGCCCTCAAAACGGGTGGCGAACACCACGCCCACGCGGTCCGCCGCGGGCCGGATGGCTGGCTGTACGTGTTGTGCGGGAACAACACCGGCGTGAACGCGAAAGCGATTACCACCGCAACGTCACCGGTGAAAGCACCGATTGCGGGCTGTCTGATACGAGTCGATACGAGCGGCAAAAATGTCGAAGTGATCGCCGACGGCTTCCGCAACGCCTACGATTTCGACTTCAATACCAGCGGCGAACCGTTCACGTTCGACTCGGACAACGAGCGATGCGTGGGGTTGCCGTGGTACGAACCGAACCGCTTTTATCGCATCGTAGCCGGGGGCCACTACGGCTGGCTGAATCCGCAGTTCACCCAAACCTGGCGCACACCGCCATACTTTTACGACACGATCGCGCCGCTCGCAACGCTCGGGCGCGGCTCGCCGACTGCCTGCATCTGCTATCGGCACACGCAGTTTGCGAACTATCAAAATGGCTTCTTCCTCGCCGACTGGACGTTCGGCAAAATCTGGTTCGCGAAGGTTGAACGCGACCGCAGCACGCCCGTGCCATTCCTCGAAGCCGTCGGCGATAGCGGATTCGCGCCGACCGGTTTAGCCGTCCACCCGAAGAGTGGCGACTTGTTCGCGTGCATCGGCGGGCGTGGCACGCGCGGTTCGGTCTACCGCATTCACACGACGAAGCCTGTCGACGATGCAAAACCACTACCGATGCGAACTTTCGATCTCGGCAAAGTCGTCGTTCGCGATGTCGCTGTCACACCGATGTCAGCGATTCGCAAGTTGCAACTTTCGTTCGGCGATCTCGCCGCCCCGAGTGCGATGGGAACCGTGTGGGAAGGCTACACCCTACGCCAGCCTCCGACGGCCGAGTTCGCGAAACCGTTACTCGTTTCGCTCCGTCTTCCGTTTCCGTCGGGCAACACAGATTACGACCGCGAATTATCTCGAACGCTCGCCGCACTCGGCGACAACGACGCGACGACGATCGACAAAACCCTCGACAAAATCGATGCGCGTAGCGACCCCGTTGAAGACGTCCATTACCTCGTCGTACTCGCTCAACTTCGCGGAACTCGCAGTCCGACTGTCACGGCGCGCACGGCATCGGCAATCGTTGCGCTCGACGGAAAATACGAGTCGCGCAAATGGCTCCGCGATCGCCATTGGACGCTTCGCCTTACCGAGGTAGCGAACCAATTATTGAAGCGAGATATGCGACTTACCACGGCAATTATCGAACACCCGGAGTTCGGTCGGGTAGAGCACGTTTGGCTCGCGAAACTCGATGGAATTTCGCGCGAACAAGCAGTACGGCGGTTCGTGGCCAGGGCGTCGAATGATCGCGAATATGCTTGGAATTTAGGTGCAGTCGAGTTGCTCGGCGCATTGCCCATTGCCGAAGTGCGACCGTGGATTGTGCCACTTTGGTCGGTCGGTGGCCTCGAAGTCGCGCTGCTTCCGTTGATCGCGAAGTCGCCGATCGAGAGCGATCGTGCGATGCTCGTCAGCGGTTTGTGTACGGCCAATCCGAAAGCGGTGATGGCGATCGTCGATGCTTTGGCGAAACTGCCGAAGCGCGATGACGATACGCTGTCACTGTTGCGGGCATTGCGTCGGCTCGGCGATGGCAAACCGGAAGCCGAGGCCCGCGCGGCAGTAGGGGAACTGTTGCGGAAATCGACGCAACAATCGTTCGGACCGACCCTCAACGAGTGGAGTGCGTGGGTCGAACGCGAACGGCCGGAGTTGGCGAAACGACTCAACGAAGGCAGCCCGAACGCGAGCAGTTGGAAGACGCGTTTCGACGTCATCGATTGGGCAAATGGCAGCGCGGCAAACGGACTCAAACTGTTCGCGAAATTCCAATGTGCGGCCTGCCACAACGGCGCGCAGGCGGTCGGGCCATCGCTCGAAGGCGTGGCGAAACGGTTCAGTCGAGCCGACATTTGGACGGCGATCATCGACCCGAATCGCGATGTGCCCGCACGCTATCGCACCACGGAAATCGCTACGAACGATGGGAAAAGTCTGCGAGGAATCATCGTGTACGAAGCGATCGACGGCATCATTCTGCAAACCGGTGCGACCGAAACTGTTCGGATTACGGGCGACCGAATCGAATCGAAAAAAACCAAAGACGAATCGCTGATGCCCGTCGGGTCGCTCGATCTCGCCACGGATCGCGAGATCGCCGACTTGATGAGTTACCTGCTGACGTTGACCCCCGCCAAGCCCTAATCGAAGGAGTTTCCCCGTGCGTGCATTTCTCATCCTGGTCGCGATCGGCACGATCGCCGTCCCGTCGTTTGCCGCCGAACCGACGTTGCGGGCCGGTGCGTTTGCGATGGATGTGAGTCCGTTGCACTTCCCGATTTCGGTGAACGGCAACTTCACCGACGTCAAAGCGACGGCGGTTCACGACCCGCTTCACGCGCGGTGCATCGTTCTCGACGATGGCAAAATCAAGCTCGCGATCGTCATCGTCGATAATTGCCTCATGCTGCGAGAACTCATCGACGATGCGAAAACGCGGGCCTCTGCGAAGACCGGAATTCCCGTCGGGCACATGCTCATATCGGCAACGCACACGCACACCGCACCCGCCGTCACCGCCTGTTTCGGCAGTAAACCCGATGCGAAGTACGTCGAATTCCTAACGGGCAAGATTGCCGAAGGCATCGAAAAAGCGAACGCGAACCTGACGGAATGCGAGTTGGGTTGGGGCGTCGCACAAGAGCCAACGCAGCTGTTTAATCGGCGTTGGTGGATCAAACCGGGGATGCCGAACCTCGACCCGTTCGGCAACACGACGGACCTCGTGCGGATGAATCCCGGCCAACTCAACCCCGGCCTGATTTCGCCTGCCGG
>JAYSKW010000289.1:0-2160 GCA_043726085.1 Limnoglobus sp. | reverse complement strand
GGCCACCGCAAGTGCAGCGAACGAACGCATCAGTCATTCCTCCGGAATCGGTGAGTGTGGAACCGAAGGGGATTATAGGCCCGGCGCGACGCGCAGGCGCAAGAACCACTCGCGAAGCACCGCTTCGCGAGCCGCATTCGTCTTTGCAGCCTCGTCGGTTGTCACTGCCACGAAGCGTACGAACGTGCCGGGCCGCAGCTGCGCGAGTGCGTCGAGGTCGGCTCGAATCACGTGCGCGATCTTCGGGTAACCGCCGATGGTTTGGCCATCGACGCCGAGAACGATCGGCTGGCCATCGTTGGCAATTTGTACCGAACCGGGGGCCACCGCTTCCGAAATCAACTCGCTGGGCCGTCGTTCGAGTGTCGCTCCACGCAGCCGCAAACCCATGCGGTTGCTCTCGCTCCGCACTTCAAAATTCGCGTTGAATAATCGCTCGGGGTGCAGGAACCAATCGACTTGTGGGCCGGGCAACGTGCGAATAATCATCGCGTTTGCACAATCGACGTTCGCTGACACCGGGCTGACAGCAAACGGCAACGCCCGCCCGCCGACACTCGATTCGGCACACGGCAAACTGTCGCCGATGGCGATCGGTGACAGCCCACTGGCACTGTTCATAATGTGCGGGACATCGAACCCACCTGCAACGCACAGGTAGCCGCGTACCCCCGTCGGCGTACCGCCAATTTTCAGCACATCGCCCGCTTCAAGCGTGAAAGTCGTACCGGGTGGCAAACGGCCTTTATTTGCGATGGCCGCAAGGAACGGCGAGCCAAACAGCACGCACGCGGTCCGTTGATCGGCAAGCAGCGTCGGCCCCGCCATCGTGATTTCGAGCGCCGGTGCGGTCGGTTCATTGCCCAAAAGTGCATTGCCCAGTTCGTATGCCGCCCGATCCGCAGCCCCGCCGAGCGGCATCCCCAAATGCCGAAACGTCGGTCGCCCACCATCGACGACAATCGAGTGCAACCCTGGTTCCAGTACCGTTAGCGCCATGGAATGATGATAGTCCACCCAAGGGTACGATCATTACCCAGGGGTACGACGAAGCGTCTAACCCTGGGCTATGAGATGAAACCCCGTTGGGGTAAAGAATTACGCCGCTTTTCGCGTTGCGATTGTTGTCGCTTCGAGGTTGCGGCGGTCGCGGACGACGTAGGGGGGTTTGCCTTGGCTTTCAAAGTAGATGCGGGCCATCACTTCGCCGATTAAACCGAGACTCAGGAACTGCACGCCGATGAGTTCGACCATCACGCCGATGAGGAAGAGCGGGTTTGCGGTCATGCCGGGGCCGGTCGTGAACTTCATGACGACGGACGCGCCGAGGCTCAGGATGCCGAGCATCAGGAAGATTAGAGCGACGCCGCCGAACAGGTGCATTGGCCTCGTTTGATAGCTCGCGAGGAACTTCACGGTCATCAAATCGAGCACCACACGCACCGTTCGCGTCAGGTTGTATTTGGACTTCCCGGCGGTGCGCGGGTGGTGCCGCACGGGTACTTGCGTGACCTTCGCGCCTTGCTGAATGAGGAGCGCCGTGATGAAGCGGTGCATCTCGCCGTAGAGTGACAGCCCATCGACGAATTCGCGGCGCACGACGCGGAGCGTGCAACCGAAATCCTTGAATGGCACGCCGAGAACCTTGCGGATCACCGCGTTGGCGCACCAACTCGGCACCTTGCGCAGGAACAATTTATCGCGGCGATTGGCACGCTGCCCGAGCACCGCATCGTAGCCTTCGTTGAGCGTATCGAGCATGTGCGGAATGTCGGCGGGGTCGTTCTGCAAGTCGCCATCGAGCGTGGCAATCACATCGCCGGTGGCGGCATCGAAGCCCGCTTGCATCGCTGCCGATTGGCCGAAGTTTCGCCGCAATCGCACGACTTTCACCCGGCGATCGTCCGCCGCTAACGACGAGAGTTCCTCGAAGGTGCCATCGCTGCTACCGTCATCGACGAAGACGACTTCCCAATCGGGAACGCTACGCAACGCATCGCGTAACCGGCCGATCATCGGCACGATGTTTTCGCGTTCGTCTTTGACGGGAATGACAACGGATAGAGCGTTCATCGCGTCGGCCTCTGGGCTTCGATGGCGAGCATCATCGGGTCGGACCCGAACTGGTAGAAACCGGTCTGGCGGATCGGTACGCCGGCC
>JAYSKW010000288.1:0-2958 GCA_043726085.1 Limnoglobus sp. | reverse complement strand
TGGCCGCGTCGGGCCGCTGTCGTCTAATACGGAAGTGCCACAAGGCATGACCGACCCCGCGTGGCAACCCGCATCGGCAACCACGCCCGTGCCCAACGCGAAGCCCACGCCGATTCTGATTCGCGGCCAGCAGCCGAGCGACGACGAAACGCCTGCCTCCGAAGTCGCGATCCGCCAAGCCTGCGATGGCCTCGTGTCGCAAGTCCAGATCACCCGCGAATCCACCGGCTACATCGTTCGCTTTCACACCACAACGCGCACCCTCGCCGAGATCGCCGTCCGCGCTGTGTCGAACATCCCCGAATTGAAATCGGTCGCCGTGACGTTCAAGGTCAGCGTAACGGGCGAGTAAGTGGGAAATGCGGAGTGCGGAACGGTGGGGCACGTTTTTTACGTGCCATTACCATCAATGGCACGTAAAAAACGTGCCCTACGTTGATACCCAGTCGCCGCACATCGTGAATCGGAAGCATCCCGGAGATGCAACGGTTTGCCACTTTGCAAAAGCCAACCCAAGCCCGGTGGCTCGTCGTTCGTCGTGCCGATATACTTCGTGCATGGCACTCGTTCGCTTTGCTCACGGCACCGTTTACGATCCGTCCAACGGGATCGCTGGCACGGTCTGCGATCTCTGGGTTCGCGATGGTCGGTTCGCATATGCGCCTGAAATTGGCACCGTGCCGGATCGTACGTTCGACCTTGCGGGCCTCGTGGTGATGCCGGGCGGCGTCGATATGCACGCGCATATTGCGGGGCCGAAAGTCAACGTCGCTCGCAAACTCCGCCCCGAAGATCGCCGCGATTCGCCGCCACTTCGCCGCACGAACTTGCTGCGTTCGGGCACGCTCGGCAGCACGCCGACGACGTTCGCGACGGGGTATCTTTACGCGGGCCTCGGCTACACTACCGTGTTCGATGCCGCGATTCCGCCACTCGGTGCCCGGCATACGCACGAAGAGTTTCACGACACCCCCGTGATCGACAAAGGCTTCTTCGTCCTCACGGGGAACAACCATTACATCATGCAGCAGATCGCGAAGGGCGAGTCCGAACGGCTGCGGCACTTCTGCGGCTGGCTGTTGCATGCCACGCGCGGTTACGCACTGAAAGTGGTCAACCCCGGCGGCGTTGAGGTTTGGAAACAAGGCCACAATGGCATGGCGGGCTTCGAGGACACCGTACCGGGTTTCGGCGTCACGCCACGCGACATCGTGCGAAATATCGCCCGTGCCGCCGACGAACTGAAGTTGCCCCATGCCGCGCACATCCATTGCAATCAACTCGGAATGCCGGGAAATTGGACGACGACATTAGACACGATGGCCGCCGTCGAAGGCCGCCGCGGGCACTTCACGCACATTCAGTTTCACAGTTACGGCGGTGGCCCGGACGACCAGGGGACGTTCTGTTCGAAGGTTCCGCAGTTGGCGGAATACGTGAATTCGCACCCGAACATTACGGTCGATGTCGGCCAAGTCGTGTTCGGCGAAACGACCTCGATGACCGGCGATGGCCCGCTCGGGCATTTCCTGCACAAAGTGACGGGGCGGAAGTGGTTCAACGGCGACACCGAGTGCGAAGCCGGTTGCGGGATCGTGCCCATCACCTACAAAGAAAAATCGTTCGTCCACGCGCTGCAATGGGCGATCGGCCTCGAATGGTACTTGCTGGTGAACGATCCGTGGCGAATCGCGATGAGCACCGACCACCCGAACGGTGGGTCGTTCCTCGCGTATCCGGAGATCATCGCGCTACTGATGTCGCGCGATTTGCGGCGAGAAATGCTCAAGCGATTGCCCGAGCGAATCCGCGAACGCTGCACGTTGCACGACCTCGAACGCGAATACACGCTGACGGAAATCGCGATCATCACCCGCGCCGGTCCCGCGCGAATGCTGGGTCTGTCGCACAAGGGCCATCTGGGTATCGGGGCCGATGCGGACATCACCGTTTACACGCCGAACAGCGACGTGCAAACGATGTTCGCGTTGCCGCGATACGTGTTCAAAGCGGGCGAGCTGATCGTCGAGCATGGCGAGATTCGCCGCGTGCCGTACGGCCCCGCACTCTGCGTCGAACCGGTCTACGACACGACGATTCTGCGACACGTCGAGCCGTGGTTCGAGGAACATTACGTGATGCGTTTCGCGAATTACCCAGTCGGCGACGAGTACCTCAGCCGCGGCTTGCACGTCCAAGCGACGCGGTAGTTATTACTTCGCGCGAATGCAATACAGATTCGTCGTGCTGCGGATGTACAAGTTGCCGTCGGCGATGGCCGGGGATGCGAAGGTGGCTTCGTTGATGTCGCCGTCGCCGAGTTTGTCGTATCCTTTCGGCGTGGCCTTCAGAATGACGCACTTGCCGCCTTCGTCGATGACAATCAGCTTGTCGCCGACGAGGATCGGCGATGCCGACACCGCACGGTTCACGGCGCGTTCGGACCAAACGATCTTGCCCGTTTTCAGTTCGACGCACTCGGCCACGCCCTGATCGGTCACCCAATAGATATGCTCGCCTTTCACCACGGGGCAAGGCACATACGGCACCCCCTTCCCTTTGCGGTTCTCCCACGCGACAGTCGGCGTGGCACCCGGCTTGATCGCGGCGGCGTACCGCGTTCCCGAACCATCGCCCGTCAGGCAGACGAGCAAACCGTTCGCCAACAGTGGCGACGCGACCGATCGCAGTGCCATCTCGCCCGCTTGCCAGGGGATCGCCCAGTTCCAGTTGATCGTGCCATTATCGGGGTCGTAACCGGCGGCCCCGGCGGTGCTGAACACCACGATTTCGGACTTGCCACCTGGCAATTCGCGAACGAGTGGCGTCGAGTAACAGGCGCGGTACGCTTTGCGCTCTTTCGACCAAACCTTCGCGCCGGTCTTGGCATCGAACGCCACGATCTCGGCGGCATCGTCTTGGTCGAAGTTCACGAACACCTTGCCCGCATGAACGACG
>JAYSKW010000287.1:0-4267 GCA_043726085.1 Limnoglobus sp. | reverse complement strand
ATACGGGGATACCGTATACAGCATTTCCAGTGCTGCCTCTTCAGCCTCTCGAGCACCGCTCCGTTACCGACACCGACAAACGAACGAACCTTGCGGTTCGCTCGTGGCCCGTCATCTTAGTTTTTTGCTCGATAAATGGCATCCTCTGCGCTCGCGAGTTTCTCAAAACCCGATCCTCACTGCGGTTGCATCCGGACTTGGCTTCGGGTATGGCGGCATCTTGTGCGGGCTTCCTACCCGCTCCATTTATCCACGGAGCATCCGTAATGGTGCCCCTGTTTCGCATAATCCTGGCGATCGTTGGCTGCACGGGCATCGGGTGTATGGGCGTCTCGCAGAACCCGTCGTACTTCCCGTATTTGCTCCCGAGTGGCGACGTGATCCGCACGCACGGCAAGCCGGGCGGCATCGGATACTTTCGCAATTACGACCCTAAAGCGATCAAAGTCGAAGTCACGCCCACATCGAACACGAACCCGACGCTTTCGCAACAAGTGCTGATCGCCACGGTGACGGATCGCGATGGCAACCCACGCCGCAAACGCCGCATCGAGTGGATCCTCGATGGCCCCGGCAGCATTATCGAAGTCGATGAATCCGGTTACGCGCCGGGGCGTGGCTACAAGGTCGACAACAAATACGCGGTCAGTTACGCCGACTATTTCAGCCACACGATCACGCGCGGCAACGACGATCCGCGCGACGATTTCGAGATTAAGCCGGGGCAAACATGGTGCGTCGTCACGTCCCCAGTCGAAGGCCAAACCACGGTGACGGTGTACGCGCCGGAAGTGTTCGATTGGGAAAAAGGCCGCACGTACGTGAAACTCACTTGGACCGATGGCCAGTTTCGTGCCGATCCGTCGAGCCGAACGCGATCCGACAAAGACGACGGTTTCGGCCCCACGGCTATCGAGAAACGCGGCCTGCCTGCAACGGCGCAGATGAGCATCGATGTCAAAATGCCGCGCACGCTCGCGCTGAATCGCGAGGTGCCGATCGTGCTATCGCTGGCGAACGGCGGACGCACCGATAGTTCGTCGGCGACGGTGCGGACGGTGATTCCCGAAGGCACCGAATTCGTGTCGTCGGACCCGGTGCCGATCCGTCGCAGCGGCTCGGCGGTGTCGTGGTACTTCGAGAGCGTGCCGGGCGGAAGTTCGCGGAATATCTCGTTGGTATTGCGGCCGATCAAGAAGGGGACGGTCTCGCTTTCGGCGACGGCCGAGACGCTCGAAGGCTTGAAAGCCACGAAATCCGCCACAGGCGAAGCCGACACCGCAACGATGAAAATCAAAGTCGAAGCCCCCGCATTTACTGCGGCCGGCGACCGGGTGGCCGTGAAAGTGTCCGCAACGAACACGGGTACGACCGCAATCGACAATGCCATCGCCTGGGTCGATGTTCCTGCGGGAATGACGGCGTCCGCGAAAGGAAACCCCGCCGAATTGAGCATCGGTGAAATCCCACCTGGCGAGACGCGAACGGCGAGTTTGCCACTTGTGGCCGAGCGAACGGGCAAGTTCACAGTTAAGGCGAACGTCACCGCCGACGGTGGACTCGTCGATCGGGGCGAAGTCATCGTGGCGGTTGCGAAGACGGAAATCGAACTGAATTTAACGGGCACCGATTCGATACCCGTCGGGCAGGATGGCCTGTACGAACTGCGGGTGACGAATCGCGGCGATGTGCCCGTGGCGAACGTGATTGCGCGAATGAGCTTGCCGCGTGGCTTGACCGGAACGACCGCCACCGATGGCGGTCGCGTGGCGGCCGATGGCGCGACGTGGAACCTCGGCACACTGGCGGCGGGCGATAAAAAGATCGTGCGACTCACGGCAACCGGGGATCGGCTCGCGGATCGGCAGGCGATTACGGCATCGGCAGGTGCGGAACTCGGCGGCGGTGGCCGCGTGAACGATGTGCGTGCCAGCACGCCCGTTGCCGTCGTCGGTCAGCCAGTGTTGAGCATCGAACACGCCGACCCCGTTGGCCCGATTACTGTTGGTGGAAAAGCCACTTACCGAATTACCGTGCGGAATCGTGGCACCGGCCCCGTGAAGAACGTGACTGTGGTGGCCGAAGCGAGCGAAGAACTGCAACCGATCCGCGGCAGTGGGCCGAACCGCGACAACGCGAAGATCGCTGGCCGCGAGTTCGCTTTTCCCGTGCTCGAAGAATTCGCCGCCGGTTCAACCGCCACCTTCACTGTGGAAGTCGAAGCCACGAAAGCCGGCGATGCCCGCATGACGGCACGGGTGCAAAGTGGCGACATTCGCCTCAAAGACGAGCAAGCTACTCGAATCGTCACGCGCAGCACCATTCGATAGCGCGGTGTCAGAATTCTTAGGTCTGAGTACAAATCGACGCGAAAAACACTCTTGGTACGATGATTGCGTTGCGCATGCTGCCTGAAAAGGAATTAGAGTTTGTACGGTTACTTGACGCGACCGTGTAAACCTACGCAAGCTTACTGCCCATGAACGGCCCTCCAATCGACCGCGAAGCCGACCGACTGGCGGCACTCCGAGCGTACCAGATTCTGGATACGCTACCCGAAGTGTGCTACGACGACATTACGCGCCTTGCGGCCTACATTTGCGGCACGCCGATCGCCGTCGTCAGTCTGGTCGATGAACATCGACAATGGTTCAAGTCGACGTTCGGCATCGAAGCGACCGAAACTCCCCGCGATGTGGCGTTCTGCACGCACTGCATTCCACAAAACGACCTGCTAATCGTGCCGAATGCACTCGAAGATGCACGATTTGCCGCAAATCCACTCGTGACCGGAGATCCGCACATCCGCTTCTATGCGGGTGCCCCGCTCACCGTACCGGGCGGCCAGAACCTCGGTACGCTCTGCGTGATCGACAAACAGGCTCGACAACTCACGGATGCCCAGGCCGATAGCCTGCGAGCACTGGCAAGGCAGGTCGTCGTGCTGATGGTCGCGCACCGGCAAGTGCGGGCGTTCGAGCGGATGCAAGCTGCACTTCGCGCCAGCGAAGATCGCTTCCGTTTGTTCATGGATCACAGTCCCGCTCTGGCATTTATCAAGGACGAAGATTGTCGATACGTTTACATCAGCGAGCCGTGTACGAAGAAGTTCGACCTGCCGATGGAAAAATGGCTCGGCAAGACCGATGTCGAACTCTGGGGCGAAGTAAACGGAACCCGGATTCGCGACACCGACCTCAGCATTCTCGCGGGTGTAAAGCCGAGTACGAACCTGCAAACCGTTCCCACGCCCGATGGTCGATCCGAATACTGGCGCGACTATAAGTTCACGTTCCGCGATGTCGATGGGCAAAAGCTACTTGCCGGTTTTGCGATCGATATCACCGACGAACAACGTGCGCTCGCTGCCGTCAAACTCAGCGAAGCCCGCTATCAGCTACTCGCCTCAACACTCAGCGATACGGTCCGCGATCTCGAAGCGGCGAACGCGAAGCTAAAAGCGATTTCCCTAACCGACGGCCTGACGGGCGTGAAGAATCGTCGGGCATTCCAGGAACGACTCAACGAAGAGTTCGACCGTGCCACACGCCACCGACGTCCACTCTCGTTGCTCATGATCGATGTCGATTTGTTCAAAAGTTACAACGACACCTACGGTCACCCGGCAGGCGATGTCGCACTCCAGATCGTCGCCCTGATACTCGGCGATTGCGTGCGGACGGTCGATCTCGTCGCGCGATACGGTGGCGAGGAGTTCGCTATTCTTCTACCGGACACCGATTACGCCGGCGCGCTGACGATTGCCGAACGCTGTCGGAATGCGATTGCCGCCGCCGACTGGCCGCAGCGCGCCGTCACCGTGAGCATCGGGGCATCGACGATCACCGAAACGATGGGCGACGGATTCGACCTCGTACGCGAAGCCGATCAGGCACTGTACACCTCGAAAGCGATCGGCCGAAACCGCGTCAGCCACGGCAGCGGCACAATATCCGTGGCCTCGATCACGCGAGTGGCGCGGGTCAGTTCTCACAACTAACGGGGACTCGTAGCGGAAGTCGTGAGACTTTTGATGCCGAAATAGAGACTCGACCGTTCACCTTCCAATTGACAGATCCTTCCGCGCCTGTCATAAGCACGAATATCGAAATACGGAAATTGCGTTTGTAGGGGGCACGGATGCCGACCTTCGGGCGGTGGTTGTTGAGCATTCTCGTTGCGGGGGTCGCGTTCGGCGTCCCCACCGCCTATTACCGTTCGCAGTACAGCAACCTCAAACGCTACCGCGAAGTCACGCCCGATAAGT
>JAYSKW010000286.1:0-3811 GCA_043726085.1 Limnoglobus sp. | reverse complement strand
GACATGACGGGTTCCTACCTAAAGGGGGAATTTCCTCTCCGCAGTCAAAACTACGCCGAAGTGAACAAATTTGCCACCAACAATCGCGACGCACACCCGGAACATCGCAGCTACTTCGTTTTCGTCTGGATGTCCCAGTTTTTCTCGTTCGATCCGGGCTTCACTTCGAGGGTTAGCGTCGTTTTGTCGTTGTACTCGGCCGGCAGCGATTCTTCGATGAATCCGCCCGCTCCAGGGCCGGGGCCTTCGCCCTTCGGGCTGGGTTTCGCGGGCGACTGTGGGCGCGGAACGCGAATCTCGACTTTGAACGAGCCAATTGATACCGTCGTCGAGTATTTACCTTGTTTGAGCGTATCGCCGGCGGATGGCGATTTCCCATCGGACGAGACGAAGTTAATCGAGGAGCCGTCCATTGGGATTTCCCCGTTGACTGTGACTGTGCCACTGACCGTACCCGTTTTGGCATCGTCTCCGCATCCGCAGAGGAGCAGGCACGCCAATGAGATCATGCTCGCACTTGCCAATTTAATCATTGCTGAAAACCTCCGAGCCGGCCATAGAACCCAATGCGTTCCAGGTGCTGATCGCGATCGAGTTGCGCGCAAATCGTACGCTACCATCGCAGTTGGCGGCGTTGACCCCGCCGGTGTGGCGGCTACGGGCCGCGGCGCGTTGGGGGTTGCCGAGCGCCACCGGCATCAGTGGATCGCCGTTGAGTTGGAAGTACGCCGCACTGCGCACCAAGTCCGGCGAACTCGAGTTCGGCGTGATCGTGGTATCGAAGCGGAAAATGCCGTCGTCGTTGTGAAAGTCGCCGCGCCAGTCGTTGTCGGCGGCACTCTTGGCGATCAGGCTTTCAGACATGAGTAACGTATTCGATGTCCCATCGGTGATGCTCGCCATTTTCACGACGCCCGGCGTACCGCGGTTACCGGTTATGTGGTAGAATGGCCCGAAATTCGAGCCGATGGCGGTGGCACCCGCCCCCGTTCGCGTATCGTCGTAAAGCGCGTTGCCCCAGTTCACCATGTAGTTCCCACGGGTTCGCTGATAGGTTCCCGTACTCTGGTCGATCGTGCCGGTGTCGCTCGGGCAGAGGTAAGTCGGTACCCGTTTCCCACAAAGGCCGTTCAGAGTGCCCGCAACGGTCGCCGGTGAAAGGTAGAAGTGCTCATTCAGGTTGTTTTGCTGCGACAGTGCGGTTTGCTCGATGAATGGCCACACGTACATCACCCAGGTCTGGCGCTTGAGTGTATTACCGTTCGACGAGCCTTTAGGGAACTGGTTGAACACATCGTGGTAGCCCTGCATCGCCAGGCCGAACTGCTTCAGGTTGTTCGTACATTTCGCACGCGCCGCCGCTTCGCGGACCTTTTGCACGGCGGGTAACAGCAGCCCAATCAGGATCGCGATGATGGCGATCACGACCAACAACTCAATCAGCGTGAAACCTCTGCGTCGAGAGGCTTTCGGTAGCGGGGGAGAGTCGAACGAGAACATCGGAAGTACCTCTTAAAAATGGAAATGATGCCGAAGTGTTAGATGTAAGCACTTCGGTGGTTGTACGGTAATCGTGAAAGGAATATGAGTCAACAGAAATTCGGCTGTCAATTGCAGATTCTTTGCGAAACCAAACCGCTTATGGAAACGCGACGCGGACGGGCTGGCCGACGCGGAGGGGCGACTTCCCGGCGGGGGCGGCGTCGGTGACTTCGATCTCGATTTCGAGCGCGACCGATGCCTTGCCGGCGATGAGATCGGCGGCACCGCCGTTACGTTTGTTCAGAAATGCCGAGCCGATGCGCTTCACGGTGCCTTCGTAAGTGAGTGCGGTGTTGGTGTCGTCGGTGATCGTGACTTTCTGGCCGATCTTGTCCTTGATCTTGTACGAGAAATCGGGGACGACCTCGGCACGGACGATCCGCGGGCCGCCGGGGATCAGGTAAAACAACGGCGAGCGCGACTGTTGGCCGATCACGAGGCCCGGCGTTGCGGTCACTTGTTCGATCACCCCGCCGATGTCCGCTTTCCAGACGCAACGGGCAATCGCCAGATTGACTTTCTCGATCTTCGCCTTCATCAGTTCGCACGTGTATTGGGCTTCGTTTGCCGTCTCCGCAACGGGTTGACCTTCGACGAGCTTCAGGTCGAGCGCCTTCGCACTCACGTTGTTTTTCGCGATTTCGACCTTCGTTTTCGCTTCAAAAATCATCGGGTCATCGAGGCGGCGCTTCTCGAGTTCGGCGAGCGTTTGATCCCCGGATCCCAGCTTGTTCAGTTTGTCGAAATTGCGCGTCGCTAATGCGACGCCCTCCTCCGCCCGCGCCTGAAGGTACTCGGCGTTCGTCACGGCGAGTTTCGCTTGTTCGACCGTGCGTGCGTGTTGGTCTTTGAGCGCCTTCGCTTGGTTGTATTTTGTGACGGCAACATTGAAGGCGCTCGTGGCTTCTCTGAGGTCGATTTGCAAAAACTGATCGTCGAACTTGACGAGCACATCGCCCGGTTTGACTTCCGCACCGTTGCGAACAAGGACTTCCTTGATGGTGCCCGACGGCATGTGCGAAGGGAGAAAGTACGACATCGACGACGGGTCGGAATCGACGGTCCCTTTGACGACGAGGCCATCGACGATTGCGGTGTTCTTGGCCTTCTTCGGATCGACGGGCGCGCCACCGCTGCTGGTGGTGTCCGGGTTTGCGAGGCGGTTCGCGCCGACGAGGCTGCCCGCAACGAGCGCCACGCCGAGGAACCAGGGGATGAGTTTGAGCCGATTCATAGGGATTCTACCCTTGCGAACGTCGTGCGTGCGTTCTGTGCCACCTCAATGGGTGGCGACAGCCGCCGCCTGACGTTCCAGTTTGCCATCTTCCAGGTGATAGCACACATCCACGAACGGAAGCATTCGATGATCGTGAGAAACGATAAAAATCGTCGCGTTGCGGTCGTGGGCCGCATCGCGTAGCAGTTGTAGCACGCCTTGGCCGTTCTCCCAGTCCAGCGCGCTCGTCGGTTCGTCGGCAAATAAGTACGTCGGGTTCTTCACCAAAGCTCGCCCGATTGCGACCCGTTGCTTCTCGCCGCCCGAAAGCTCTGCGGGTTTTTTATGGCGCTGCGCGGATATCCCCAACCGTTCGAGCATTTCTTCGGCCTGCCGCCTCGCTTCGCGCGGCCCGACATTGCAACCCCATTTTAACACGATCTCTAATTGTTGCGACGCTGTCAGCGCCGGAAAGAGATTGTACCCCTGAAAGATGAATCCGACATGGGCACGGCGAAACTCCTCGCGTTCCTTCGTGCTGAGCGCCCAGATGTCGATCGGTGCCGGACTCTTGCTCACGTGCGTGAGTACCTGCCCGCTATCGGGGGGTAGTAACCCCGACAGCACCGCTAGGAGCGTCGATTTGCCGCTGCCGCTCGGCCCCATGAGCAAGGCAACCTGCCCCGGATACATATCGACCGAGACTTCTCGTAACGCGATCTTTTGCTGCGCGCCATCGCCGAACGTCCGCATTAGGCGAACGGCACTCAACGACGGTTGTTCCTGCGAACCGAAAGTCATCGGCGAACCTCAACTGCATGGCGTAGGCATACCGTTTGCTAAGAGTATCCCAATCGCCACCGGCGAACAAGCCCGCGCCGATCGAGCCGATTGACAAGCTCGTTTTGATCGGTGATAATTCGCAGACGATCCTTCTCAACACATCGGGCAAGCTCATGGACCACGACCAGCGATTCAAGTCGATGATCCGCGAATTCTTCCCGCAGTTCATGCAATTGTTCCTACCGAAGTGGGCAGAACAGTTCGATTTCG
>JAYSKW010000285.1:0-1440 GCA_043726085.1 Limnoglobus sp. | reverse complement strand
GATTCGCGAAGTGCCCAACGAAACGAAGCGTGCCGCACTGTTGGCCATCACTCAAATTATGGCTGGTTTGGCTTTCCCAACCCAGCGATTTCCGAATCTCTTTGGAGGTACTGAACCCGTGCTCGAATCACCAATCATCGACGAAGCCATCGAGTTTGTGCGTCTGCGAACGATCCGGGAGGGCGTGCGCGACGTGCTCGAAACCCGATTTGGTCCGGTAGCATCAGAGCGGTTGGCTCACATGAGAATTATTCAAGATGGAGATCGACTGAAGCAACTCAATCGGTTTGCCGTAAAGTGCCTGACTCTGGAAGCCTTCCTCGACGAATTGGACGCGAGTTGAACCGATAGAACTCTTCGCCAGCCTTATGACGCTTCACACCAAGCGAAGCGCGACCCGTGGGCCACCTGCACATCGCGGCTAAATGCACAAAAACGCTGATATTCTCGAAAGTGAGACTTCGACCCGATTCTGCGCCCCGTTTCTGGGAAAGCGCATTTCAAGCGAAACGGTTAGCGGACGATACGGAAACCGGTTACTACACTACAACTGCAACGCGAGCTACGGACCGATCCTCCAGGACGCTTGGGATATGGCCACCGAGACTTTGACCGACACGGCTCCGAAGATCACACCCGCCACGCACACGACGCGGCGCGGGATTGCCACGGCGTCGTTTTGCCTGGCGATCTGGAGCCTTTTGACATTCTGGTGGTACCCGTTCGGCCTCGGCGTGGGGTCGGTGGCGGTATTCCTCGGCCTGTTGTCGCTGGCGATGGGCTGGCGGGCGGGCCGGGAAGGCGAAAACCTCGCCATTGGCGGCGTACTGATCGGTTCGATCACCATCGGCTCGGCGTTTGCCGCTTATCGTGTGGTGCAGTTTTTCTTCGAAGGAATCACCCCGACGCTCCCGTGATTCGGTTTCGGATACCGGTGTCGAACGTCGCTACGACTCAATCACTCGGAAGGCAGTTATGCCCCAAGTTTTCCCCAAGAGCATGAACCCGATCTCGCGGATTCTGCTCCTCGCGATACCGATTTTCGCTTCGGGTGGCGGCGTGGCGCTCGCGGCATTCTTCCGCTCGGACTACACCACCGGTCGGAACGAAACCGTCGAGCAACCGATCGCGTTCAGCCACTTGCACCACGTGAGCCAACTCGGCATCGACTGCCGCTATTGCCATGCGTCGGTCGAAAACTCCGCCTACGCCGGTATACCGCCGACGAAAACGTGTATGAACTGCCACCAGCAGATGTGGACGGGTGCGGACATTCTTGCCCCAGTACGTAAAAGCTATCTGAACGATATTCCGATTGAGTGGAACAAGGTCCACAACATCCCGCACTACACGTATTTCAACCATAGCATTCACGTCGCCAAGGGCGTCGGTTGCGTATCGTGTCATGCTCGCATCGACCAGATGCCGCTGGTTTATCAG
>JAYSKW010000284.1:0-3177 GCA_043726085.1 Limnoglobus sp. | reverse complement strand
GAGCGCAGCGGAACCCGTGGAACTTCCTGCCGCAGAAGCCGTTTCCATTTGCAAACTCGTCCACGGGTTTCACTTCACTCGACGTTGTCGAGTGTCGTTCCACCCGTGGCTACATTCCGTTGCCCCATCCGGGGCAAACCCGAAAAGGCACATAACCAATACCAGGATGTCACGAAATCACAATCAACCGCAACTGAACATCATCTACTTTAACTCGTATGCCTGCGGGTTCGCACCGGGTTTGAACTCGACTTTAATGGGTGAGGTTTCGATCTTGGCGAACTTGACCGGCACGGAGTTTCCGAGAAGCGTGACGGTGTACGCGCCGGCGGGTAGGCCCGCGAGTACGGTGAAACTGCCATCGGCGACGGTGGTGGCCGAGGCACTCGAACTCTTCGCCCCGATGGCTGTGTAAGCGAGCGCGACACCGCCGAGTGGTTGACCGGCCAGCGTCACTTTGCCCGAGATCGTTGCCAGCGTCGGGAGGGTCAGTTTCAGTTCGGCTTTCAAGTCGGCACGCACTTGCTCGATCACTTCGTGTAGCCGAAACGCTTTCACCTTCGGATCCATAATCGCTTTATCGACTTGCTCGACACCGTCGGCGATCAACGCTTGAATCTTGGGCCGGTGTCCGAGGAATGGCTTCACGGTGATGATCGCACCTTCGTACAGCCGAAACGCACTGATGTGATCGCCCGCGTTGTAGCTGGCCGCGCCGCGATTGTGAATTTCCTTCAAGGTTTCCAAGACCATGCGATCGAGATCGGTATGCGTGATCGACATGGTTGCGCCTGCTACGGGTTTCGGCGGCTCGGCTTGCGCCGCGATGGCGAACCCGAGCACGAACGCGGTTGCAAAAAGGGGCCGTCGCATCGGGAACCTCGGTGAGATCGACCGGCGAGCGAAACAGAATCTCCTTGATATGGTAACTTCGATGGGAGTGGTGGCCAATCGTCGAAACGGCGACAAACCGGGAACGGTGCGGCAACGGTAGCGAATGTGCCGAAGTTGCCGGTGGCGTATCAGGACCAGCCCCATTTGATCGGCCACGCCGCCACAAATGCGCTCATTTTGCGCCACTTCGCCACGCGAACGCGATCCGTGAACACATCGAACTTCTTGCGCACGATGGTAGCCAACAGTGCCCGATAGGTGCGATTCATCACGGAGAAAATCGCGCGGCCCGACGGTGAGAGATACTCGTTGAGCGCTTCGCCTTCGCGGTAAAACTGCTCGGCGCGCGATACCTGGAATTGCATCATCGCGCGGAATGCGGGGTCGGTGTGCGACCACGTTTCCGCTGGGCAACCGAAGCGTGCGAGGTCGTCTTGCGGGAGGTACACCCGGCCGCGTGCGCGGTCTTCGCCGAGGTCGCGGAGGATGTTCATGAGTTGGAACGCGATGCCGACCGCTTCGCCCGGCACCGCCGCCGCCGGGTTGTGGCAACCCCAGATCGGCAGGCACGCCAAACCGACCGCCGACGCCACGCGGTAACAGTACGGGCGGAGTTCGTCGAACGTGGCAAATCGCACGATATCGAGGTCGGCTTCGACGCCATCGATCACGTCGAACAAGTATCGCGGCGGAATTTGAAACGTGCGAACCGTGTGGTGGAGTGCCGCATGAATCGGGTGCGAATATACGCCGGCCAACGCGCTTTCCGTGCCGTGCCGCCAGGCCGTGATCGCGGCCCGTTTTTCGAGTGTCGTACCGGTGTCTTGTGAGGTTTTGTAGCTGGGGTCTGTGACCCCGATCTTGTGAGAACCGGCCTCACAGAGGCCAGCTACATCGGAAAGATCGTCGGTCGCCCGCATGAACGCATAGAGCGCATCCATCCCGCGACGGGCATCGGGCGGCAGCAGGTGGAACGCCAGCGAGAAGTTGCTTTTCGCACTGCGAACGGCACGCCGACAATAGTCGAACGAGTTCACGGCGATGGCGATTCCCCACCGATAGCCCGTGCGAATGCAGCCAACAGGTTTCCCACATTGTCGATGAACATTCGCGGGCGATGCAGGATAGCACTCGTACCCGTGAGGCCGAGGAACTGCCAGTCCTCGCCGGTCGTCACGCAGCCGAACACGGTGGAAACCGGTTCGCCCGCGCGCTCGTTGTAGAGTTGCGCCGCGACCATCTGCGCGAGGCATTGACCGATGCCGCTGTCGATGTCGTTCCGCTTTGCTTCGACCACCGCCATCAGTGGGGCGCGCAACCGCGGCACCGGAACGGAACGTGCGAGAATGAAATCGCATTCGCCGACCAAACGCCGAGCGAGGTCGACGTCGAGGCATTGTCCCGAGAGAATCGTAATGCGATCGTTCGACAATTCGCGGACCGCGAGCAAGATCGGCGCGACGATAAATTCGCTACGGGCTTTCTCACTGACGAGCGCCATCCGCATTCCGCGCGCGAGCTGATCCGTAAGCCACATCGGTACCGATTGCGACACCAAATTTGGAAATAAGTCGCCCGGTACGCACGTCACCCCGAGTTCGAGTTCTGCCGATTCGAGTGTGAAATCGGTATATGCCATCGGCGTGCGTTCCGTGAAATCGACCGCGGTAATGCTACCGACATGGTATGGCATTTGCTAAGTTTGTAACGTATCGCGTTCGACAAATCGTCGCAGTTTGCGGCGAGGGATCGTTCCGGTTTTTGCGGAGAGATCATATGAAGAACGGACTTCGATGTATTGCGGTGGCGATGTTATTGGCCGTCCCCAGCGTGCGTGCGCAAGAGCCAGCGAAGCCCGGCCCCGAGCACGAGATGCTCAAGAAGCACGAAGGCACGTGGGACACGACGATGACGATGGGCGGTGCCGAATCGAAAGGGGTTGCAACCTACAAGATGGAACTCGGCGGCCTGTGGTTGGTCAGCACCTTCGAGGGCGAGATCGCCGGTACGAAGTTTTCGGGCAAGGGCCTCGATTCCTACGACGCCAACAAGAAGAAGTACGTCGGCGTTTGGGTCGATAGTATGTCGGCCAGCCCGATGACCCTCGAAGGCACGTTCGACAAGGAAAAGAAAACCTTGACGATGGCGGGCGAAGGCCCTGGTATGGACGGCAAAACGGAAAAGGTAACCCTTCAGCCTCCTGAAGTGGGGTTGCGCGATTGCGTTGGTTTTCGTAGCACATTCGTACCGTGATTGCTGCCCCGCCAACTCTGACCTCCGACC
>JAYSKW010000283.1:0-4222 GCA_043726085.1 Limnoglobus sp. | reverse complement strand
TTTGCGATGAGGCCCGACAGAACATCAACGACAAATACCCGCAAGGTTTGAAATCGTCGCGTGAATGCACTGTCGGGCCTCTCAAAGCTTCGACCCGACATACAAGTGGGTTCTCAGAAAAACAGAATACCCCGTGAACGGTTACTTCTATTCAATAGCTGGTTTTGTACTTTCTCTCGATCACAAAGTGGTAGGACTTCCGAGTCCTGCCGACGAAAGTAGAAAAGTAGGTATATTAAGACGGTCAAACCAGAGCGGCGGCTGGGCGTTTTTCACAAGTCAAAGGTCTCCGCCCGCCGCAAGGGTTACCTCGATCGTTAGGCAGCGGAGATGACTGGTGGCGTTCACTCTCGACTACTACCTATGGATTATACTCGACGCCGAGGACTTGGCTGAGACCGGCATCGGCGAGGCGTACGAGGGGTTACTACCTGAACTGCGGAAGTACGTCCCGCAACCCGCGCATGTGGAGGAGGTGATCGACAACGACACCATGATCTACTCGGTGCGGTGTGTGGGACTGGAACACGCCATCTACGGACCCGATCTGGACGAGGAGAATGGCGGCAGTTGGGGTCGTGCTACGGTTGTCTTCTTCAGCATCGTCAACGAGCAACTCGCCGGCACCGCGTACCGCTTCTACGCGATCAACGGCGGAAACGACCTCGGAGGCATGTTCCTGACCCCAGCGCAAGCGTTGGACGCACGGGGCGCGCTCCCGAACCGGCGGGACTGGCCATACCTGCCGACTGCCGAGCCTCCGTGGTATGGTCAGTATCACTGAGGGGTAGCACAGGCCGCCCGGGGAAGTGGGTGCTTACCTTCGACGCGGTTTGCTTTCCCGCTCGTCGGCGGATTATGAATGGAGTGTGCGTTCGCCATACTTCACGGGTGCCCGATGCGGATACTGCCGACGCCGAATGATGCGGCCAAACGCGATCGCGTTCTGGCGGAGGCACTGCCCGGTTGCTACCTCGGCGAGGCGAAGCGTGGGCCTTTGACGGGTGGGCGGACGACGGCACTCGCACGCCTTCGCGATTACGATGCGACGAACTACGGACGTAGCCGCAACCATATCGACGCCCCAGTGTCGCGGCTTTCGCCGTACCTTCGCCACGGGATGCTCAGCATCGTCGAAGTGCGCGATCACCTTCGCAACAAGTACGCCACGGAGCCGCAACGCTCGGAAGAATTCCTGCGGCAACTCGCGTGGCGAGACTTCTTCGAGAAGGTTCTGGACTGGTACGGCGACGCACTCGACGACGATCTCGAAGAACCGAAACATTCTTCGCAACGGCAAAATCGCATTCCGCTCGACATCGTCGAAGGCCGTACGGGGTTGCCGTGCGTCGATGGCATGTTGCACGAATTGTTCACCGATGGCTACTTGCACAACCACGAACGGCTCTGGTTCGCGGCGTACCTCTGCCACTTTCGCGGCATCGACTGGAAGCGCGGCGCACGCCTGTTTCGCCAGCACCTTTACGATGGCGACATCGCCAGCAATTCGTCCAGTTGGCAGTGGGTCGAAAGCACTTTCGCCAGCAAGCCGTACTTCATGAACAAGCAAAACATTGCCACGTTCAGCGACAATCGCTGGTGCGATGATTGCCGTGCGAAGTGCCCGTTCGATGCCACTTACGAGACGCTACAAAACCGGCTGTTCGGCGGCAATCGCGCACCGCTCGCCGGGAATGTCGCCGACGCGCCCCAGCAAAATCCCGCGCCGATTCAACAGGAGGAACCGTACGCCGGTACGAAGTCCGAACGCATCGTCTGGCTGCATGACGCCGCACTGACAGTCGAGAATCCGGCACTCGTGGCGAACCCGAATGCCACGGTGTTGTTCGCATTCGATGCTCCCGCATTGCGCGCGGAACCGTGGGCGTTCCACCGGCTCGCGTTCCTCTTCGATGGCGTTCACGATCTCTTCAACAAGGCTAGTAATCCAGACAAAATCGCGGTCGCAACCGATGCCGTCATGGCCATCGAAACGCTCGCGGCCAGCGGTGCGGAAATCCACGTGACCGACCACCCGAACCCGACGGTGCGCAAAACCGTGCAGGCGTTGAAGTCGCGATTCCGCGTGATCGTTTACCCGCGCCCGGTGATAGCGGAGTACGCCGAGGAGCCGCGCCGCTTCAGCCGATATTGGGAGAAGGCCGCGATGCAGGTGTTGGGCTATCGGCCGAAGAAAGCCGACAAGTGGCACAAATGAGCGTCGCGCTCTGGTGGATCAAACGCGATGCCCGCTTTGCGGATAACCCCGCATTGACGGCGGCGCTTGCAGCACATCGATTCGTGCTGCCGGTGTTCGCGTTCGAGCCATCGGTGATTGCGGCAACCGACTATTCGGTGATGCACCATCACGCCCAATGGCAAGCGGTGACATACCTGCGTCAGCGACTGCGGAAGATGCTCGCAGATGTCTACGTTGGCCACGGCGAAATCGTCGAAGTCCTCGGGTCACTCCACACGCTCGTCGCGTTCACGCACATTTATTCGCACGAAGAAATCGGCAACGGTATCACGTTCGCGCGGGATCGCGCGGTGGCGATGTGGTGCAAGGAACACGGCATCGCGTACCTCGAATTTCCGCAGTCGAGCGTTCGCCGTACGGGTGTCGATCGCGATCATTTGCAAGAGATGTGGCAATCGCGAATCGTGCAAGTTCCGCCGCTCCCCGCACCGCTGACCGTGCCGCAATCGCCAGAAATCCGAGCGATTGCGGCACAAACGCTACTGCCGGTGCCGGTGTTGCCACGAACGGTTTCGCAGTGGCAATCGGTGACGGAAGCCGATGCGGATCGCACGCTGAACGACTTTTTGGCGAGGCGCAGCAAGTGGTATCGCGGTGGCATCAGTTCGCCGAATACCGCCGACACGGCGGGTTCGCGGCTGAGCGTACACCTCGCATGGGGCACGCTGAGCACGCGCCGCGTTTGGCACGAAACGCGGAACCGCATCGCCGAACTGACAACCGAGTGTCACCCCGATCTCGACCGATGGAAGCGCAGCCTGGAGGCATTCACGAGCCGGTTGCACTGGCGGGACCACTTCACGCAACGACTCGAATCCGAGCCAGATTTGGAATATCGTAGCATTCACCCCGCCTACCGCGATGTGCCGTACGAGAACGACGAACGCCTGTTTGCCGCTTGGTGCGAAGGCCAAACCGGCTTCCCGATCGTCGATGCGGTCATGCGCTGCCTGGCGACGACGGGCTTCGTGAACTTCCGGATGCGGGCGATGGTCGTCAGTTTCGCGTGCCACGCACTGCACCTCGATTGGCGGTTTATTCACCCGCACCTCGCGAGTGTCTTCCGCGATTACGACCCCGGCATTCACTTGAACCAGCTGCAAATGCAAGCGGGTGTCGTCGGCTGGAATGCGATCCGCGTCTACAGCCCGATGAAGCAACTCGCCGATTGGGACGTCGAGTGCCGGTTCGCGAAACGCTGGCTACCCGAACTCCGCGATCAGCCGCCCGAAGCAATCCTGCACCATCACGACAGCCCACTGTCAGTCTACGCGCCACCGATCATCGAGTTCGCATCGCGCACGCAGAAAATGAAAGACGCACTTTACAGCATCCGCAAGAGCCGCGAAGCCAAAATCGCCACGCCTGCGGTGTATCAGAAGCACGGTTCGCGAAAAAAGGAACTGCCACGCACGCCAAGAAAGCCAGCGAAAAGCAAAGAGAACCCCAAGCAACTGCGGTTGTTCGAATAACGAAAAAGCCCCGCGACGTTTGTCGCGGGGCTTTCGTTTCGGGTTCGGCTTACGTCAGGTTCATTCCTAACAGGAACTCGAGGTTGGACTTCGACTTCTTGGCTCGGTTCAACAGCAATTCCATTGCTTCGGTCGGGTGCATGTCGGCGAGCACGCGGCGGAGCATCGTGATCTTTTGCAGTTCCTCCGGGTGGAGCAACAGGTCTTCCTTTCGCGTTCCGCTGCGGTTGACGTCGATGGCGGGGTAGATCCGCTTCTCGACGAGCCGCCGGTCGAGGTGGAGTTCCATGTTGCCGGTGCCTTTGAACTCCTCGAAGATCACGTCGTCCATGCGGCTGCCGGTTTCGATCAGCGCGGTAGCGATGATCGTGAGGGAGCCGCCTTCCTCGACGTTGCGGGCCGCACCGAAGAATTGCTTCGGCTTCTGCATCGCATTGCTATCGAGACCGCCGGAGAGCAGCTTGCCGCCGCCGGGGGCTTCGGTGTTGTG
>JAYSKW010000282.1:0-6560 GCA_043726085.1 Limnoglobus sp. | reverse complement strand
TTTCCGATCCTGCATCGCGTTCACGTTGAGCGTGGAGAGGGATCTGCTTCATGAAAGCCGGCCGGAGCCGGCATGGGTGGATCGGCACATGAAGACAGTGTTTACGACGGGCGAGGCGGCCAAGATCTGCAAGGTCAGCCAACAAACCATCATCCGTTGCTTCGACAACGGACAACTCAAAGGCTTCCGCGTACCGGGATCGAAATTCCGGCGGATCCCCCGCGAGGCGCTCTACAAGTTCATGCGCGATAACCAGATCCCGACCGATGCCCTGGAAAGCGGCAAGCGGAAGATCCTGGTGGTCGACGATGAACCGGATATCGTCGAGATGATTAGCAAAGCCCTCGACGACGATGGCCGCTTCGACGTCCGCGTGGCCGCCAACGGCTTCAACGCCGGCATGATGGTCAAGGACTATCGCCCGGACCTGATCGTGCTCGACGTCAACTTGCCGGACATCAACGGTAAGGAAGTCTGTATGCGGGTGCGTGCAGATAAGAACCTCGAAGAAGTCCGCATCATCTGCATCAGCGGCGAAGTCGAAGACAGCAAGATTCAGGAACAGAAGCTCGCGGGTGCCGACGACTTCGTTCACAAGCCATTCGATGTCGACATGCTCATCGAGCGGATGTGTGCGCAACTGGAAATGGAACCGGCATCGGCCGTCTGAAACGATAACGATGGCGGTGCGAGATCGTTCGCATCGCAGGGTCGAACCCAGGCAAGGAGTGCGTACGGTGGGTGAAGCGTCGGCGTCTCGACTTGCGATAGAATTGCCGTGGCTAAGCCCGGCGATGTCGTCGCTGGTCGCGCTGGCCGACGAGCACCCGAACACGCACGCCTTGTTTGCCGATCCGGGGCTACTGCTTCTCGCACTTCGCTACGTTCGTCCCGGCCTGACGTCGCAATCGGTGAATCGCGATTGCCTGCTTCAGCCGATCCTCCCCGAAGCCGCCGCGTACTTTCTCGATAAACCACCGCAATCGTCTTCGCAAACTCTCCTCGAATACGCAACAAGTGTCGGCAAATTGGCCGCAACAATCGCCACGGAAACGCGGCGTTGCCCGCCACTGGCGGCGTTCGTTGCCGGTTCGCTCGCCCCGCTCGGGTGGCTCGCGGTTGCCGCTACTTCCCCGCACGCGATCGATGCGTGCCGGAATCATGCCGCATTTTCGCACGATCCCTTTCGCACGCAGTCGGAAGTCTGGGGCCTGTCGCACGATCAGATAGTGCGTCGGCTCGCGGTGCGGTGGCGATTGCCGACGTGGGTGGCCGGGGTGATCGGCAATTTGCACCACGAAGCCGATGTCGCCGAATCGCTCGGTGCCGAACCGGGGTTGTTCGCGGTGGTGCGCGAAGCGGTGCAAGCCGCCGATTGTTACGGGCTACTCGGGCAATCGATGGCGACGCAAACGCGAACCATCGACGCGCCGATTCAGGAACCGGCGAACCCGCTGTTACCGAAATTGTTACGTGCGGTGGCACGGGCACGCCGCGCCAACGGCGTGGCCGCGATGGCAGCGCTCGAAGCCGAGAACGACCGTTTGCACAAACTTGCGTTCGATTCGCGTGCGGACTTTGAATGTGCCGTGCGCGATGCGAAACTCGCGGGACTAGCCGAACTCGCAGCGGGGGCGGGGCACGAAATCAACAACCCGCTCGCAGTGATCTCCGGGAATGCGCAGCTTCTCGCAAGCCGGGAAGACGACCCCGCGCGGAAGAAATCGCTCGACGCGATCATTCGGCAAACGAAGCGCGTCGCCGGGATTTTGCAAGAGTTGAACCAGTTCGCACGGCCGCCGTTGCCGAACCGCCAACCGACGACGCTGGCCGCAATCGTCGCCAAGACCGTCGAAGATTTCCAGAATACCGCCACGCTGAAAGGCGTGATGCTCGCGGTGGCCGCACCGCTCGATGTCCGCGTCAGCGTCGATTTCACCCAGATTCGCAAGGCGATTGGGCACCTCGTGCAGAATGCCATCGAAGCCTCGCCGAGTGGCGGCCATGTGACTGTTACTATGACGCAAACGAACCAGACGGTGGCCATCGCGATCGAAGACGATGGCCCCGGCCCGACCGACGTGGCGATCCCGCATTTGTTCGACCCCTTCTATTCGGGGCGGTCGGCGGGTCGCGGTCGCGGATTCGGCCTACCAACGGCGTGGCGATATGCGACAATCCACGGCGGCGACGTCCGCTACGAACGAACCGCAACCGGGCCGACGCGATTCGTTCTCACGTTGCCGGTCTGTTGCGGAATTCACGAAGCAACCGCCGACCGCAAAACCGCATAGCCCGTTGGAACGTTCGCGTGCTGCATACCCTTCGCGAATTGGCTCGCCAGGCGGGCTGCTGGGTCTACCCGCCGTTTTGTTTCGTTTGCGAACGAAACTACGATGGCACGGGGGCAGACCATTCCATTTGCCCCGATTGCTCCCGTGAAATTACGCACGATCCGCACATACTCTGCCCACGGTGTACGAGTGTTGTCGGCCCGCACACTGATGTCAGCCAAGGTTGTTCGCAGTGTCGCGATCGCTCGTTTCACTTTTCGTCCGCGTTTCGGCTCGGTGAATATGCAGGCAAACTCCACGATGTCGTTCTGAAAATGAAACGCGCAACGGGGGAATCGCTGGCCGAGTCGCTCGGTTTCGTCTGGGCCGAATCGCAACGCGACCGATTTCTGCGCGATGGACCACAACTCATCGTGCCGATCCCGCTGCACTGGCACCGGCGCATTTCGCGCGGCTACAACCAATCGGCGGCGGTGGCAGCGAGCGTCGCGAGTTCGCTCGGGCTGCCGTGCCTTCCTGGCGCATTGCAGCGAACCCGACCGACGCCGCATCAGACGCACCAGACCGCAACCGCCCGCTGGGAGAACATTCGCGGGGCGTTCCGCGTGCCACAACCAAACGCGGTTCGGGGAATGCGGGTTGTGCTCATCGACGATGTTTTAACGACCGGCGCTACCTGCCACGAAGCCTCACGGGAACTTCTCGCGGCCGGTGCCGCGCAAGTCACGGTCGCCGTTCTCGCCCATCGTTAGCAAGCGAATCGCGTGAAAAGAAGGCAAGGATAACCGATTGTGTCAACCGTGCCGGATAGGCAACAGGTACCGCGTTTCCGAATCGGACACTCCTGCCTACGGAACGATGGTCGCAAACGGACACATAATTCTCACGCGAAGTGCGTCGTGAATCGGATAAACTAGGTTCTAGGCAACGGTTCGTTCAACAGGGGGAACGAACCATCGCCATGGGGAGTGATAATATGCGACGTGTATTGTGGAGTGCGATGTTCGCACTGGCTATGGTGGGGCGTGCCGATGCGGCCGCTAACGATTACTTCACCGAGTTCGTCAAAGATTTCGGCGTCACATCGCGTGGCCCGGTCCTCACGCACTACTTCGCGATTACGAACACGACGAAGGCGACGCTGACCATTGGCACCGCCCGCGTCTCGTGCGGTTGCGTGTCGGCGTCGGTTCTCAAAAACCAACTCGCGCCCGGCGAATCGACGTCGGTCGTCGCCATGATGGATACGCGGCGAATCCCGCAAGCCAACACGTTGAAGGCGGTTACGGTATACGTGCCGTTTCTCAGCCCGATCCTCGAAGAAGTCTCGCTGCGAGTCATGTCGATCGCCCGCGATGATCTGGTGATGTCACCCGATACGATCGCCCTCGGCACCGTCCGCAAGGGCAAAGGTGGCACCGCGTCGATGAAAGTTACGCTGTACAACTTCGGCAGTTGGGACATCTCCGAAGCGACGAGCACGGGTAAGTTCGTCAAAGCCGATTTCAAGCTCGCGAACCGCGGCACCAGCGAAGTCACCTTCGACGTGACCGCGACGCTCGACCCGACCTGCCCCGTCGGCAACTGGACGTCCGATATCTTCATCAAGACGAATGCACCGGGTATCGAGAAACTCCGCATCCCGGTGACGCTAAACGTGGTCGTGCCAATCAGCACGAACCCCGAAGACGTCAAGCTCACCGACTTGAAGCCCGGCGAAAAGACCGAGCACCGCGTGCTGTTGCAAGGCACGCAGCCGTTCAAAATCATGGAAGTCAAAGGCAACGACGACGAAGTGACCGTGAAAGCCCAGTCGGATGAATCCCGCCCCGTTCACATCCTCACCGTAGCGGTAACGCCCAAAGCCATGGGTACGATGGTCCGCAGCTTTGAAATCATCACCGACCATAAAGAGATGACGAAGATCGTACTCCCGTTCAAAGCCACCGTGAAGTAGTTTCAAACGAAGCCCACGGACGTCCGTGGGCATTTTCGTTTTGAAGGCTGACTAAATTTCAATTCCGGCTTATCTGTCGTGGCATGTCCGTTTCTATTCAATATTCCTTCTGCAATAATCACGATCGAATTTGGTACTGGCTTTGGAGTCGGGGCTGATTGCCTTTGCACGCGAAGGGCGCGGGCGGTGCCGGCCATTGGGCAATCCCAATCGGCCATGCTCCCGCGACTGGTTCAATAGTGGGCAAAAGGCAGCCGTGCGTCAGGTGCTCGACTCCCGCGACCGAGTGATGATAATCCGTGGTGTCGCTGGCACCGGCAAGACGACGCTCGAACAGGAAATCGGTGAAGCCATGACTTGCGGATTCCAAAATTCTCACTTGCGTCTCGTTCGGACTTAGGCCACAATTCTATTACTGCTAAATGAGGCCCTACTTCGGGCCTATCGAAACGACACGCCGGACGCGGAGCCTTTCTATGATCACACCCCGATACCATCTCATTTTGGCGTGGGCAATGGCCATTGGCGCGGTCCCGTTTGCGGGTGCTGCCGAAGCGCCGTTACCGCTGCCTGCCGAGGTGAAATCACTGGCGATCTACCCCTCCCCGCTCGTATTCAAGAGCAACGACGATGCGGCGCAAATCGTCGTCACGGCCACGCTTGCCGACGGTCGGCTACAAGACCTGACGCACGATGTGAAGTTCACAATTGCCGACGGCAAAACCGCGATGGTCACCGCAACGGGCCGAGCGAGTCCGCTGGCGAATGGCACGTCCGAAATCGTCGTCACGTACGGCGATAAAGTCGTTCGCACCCCGTTGACCGCCGCGCACGTCGGCGAGAACTTGCCGATCAACTTCCCGAATCAGGTGGTGCCCGTATTCACAAAACTCGGCTGCAACAGCGGGGGTTGCCACGGCAAAGGGAGTGGCCAGAACGGCTTCAAAATCTCGTTGTTAGGCTTTGAACCCGAACTCGACTACATGACGCTCGTCAAGGAATCGCGTGGCCGACGACTGTTCCCCGCATCGCCGGATGCCTCGTTGTTCCTGCTCAAAGCGACCGGCCAGGCCCCCCACGGCGGCGGTCGCAAGATGGACCCAGGTAGCGACGAATACAAGATCGTCCGACGCTGGATCGCCTCCGGAATGCCTTGGGGAGAAGAGAAAGACCCCGTCGTGACGAAGATCAGCGTTTACCCCGATCACCGGATTTTGTCGCGTCAAAACAAACAACAATTCGCGGTTTACGCGCACTACTCCGATGGCGGCATCGACGACATTACGCGCCGGGCGCAGTACGAAAGTAACGATCAGGAAATCGCCGTCGTCGATGGTAACGGCCTCGTTCGCACGCTCGGAATGAGCGGCGAAGCGGCGATTATGGCAAGGTATCAAGGTTTTGTGGCGACTTTCCGCGCCACGGTGCCACTCGGCGTCAAGGCGCCCGATTGGACCTTCGCCGAGAAGACAATCGTCGATCGTTTCACGGCCAAGAAATGGCGGGAATTGGGCCTTGTGCCCGCCGAACTGGCAACGGACGAGATCTTCGTTCGACGGGCCTTCCTGGACATCACAGGTACGCTGCCGACACCGAAGCAAGTGAATGCGTTCGTAGCGGACACTTCGGCCACGAAACGCGACCAACTCATCGATACACTCGTCGAAACGCCGGAGTACAGTTACTATTTTGCGAACAAATGGGCCGATGTGCTGCGTGTGAAACGCCGTGGGGAAGCCCAACGGGCCGAGGGAACGTTCGCGTTCCACGACTGGATTCGCCAATCGGTGGCGAGCGACATGCCGTACAGCGAGTTCGCCCGTGCGATCGTGGCCGCCAGTGGCGATGAGACGAAGAACCCGCCAGCGGTGTGGTACAAGGAGATCGACAAGCCCGAGCAGTTCGTCGACGACGTCTCGCAAGTGTTCCTGGGCCAACGCCTCACGTGTGCCCAATGCCACCACCACCCGTACGAAAAATGGGGCCAAGACGATTACTGGGGCCTCGCTGCATTCTTCGGCCGCGTCGGCCGCAAAGACATTGTCGTGCCGAGTACCGATAGCAACCAGCCGAGACGCAAGCAGACGATTTACATCAAATCGACTGGCAACGTCACGAACAAACGCACGAACAAGTCTGCAGTGACGAAGCCGCTCGATGGCACGGTGATGGACATCGACGAGAACGACGATCCCCGCCACAAACTCGCCGACTGGATGACCGACACGAAGAATCCATTTTTCGCCAAAACCGTTGCCAATCGCTACTGGGCACACTTCTTCACCCGCGGTATCGTCGATCCGCTCGAC
>JAYSKW010000281.1:0-3765 GCA_043726085.1 Limnoglobus sp. | reverse complement strand
CGAACGGTCGGTGGATACCAGTCGGAGATCGCAGGAACGGCATTGTTCCCCGCATTGAGTTCGATCGATTTGAACGTACGGCCATCGAGGAAACCGATGTGCTTCTGACCGTTAATGCCTTGGCCACCGATGTAAAGTGGGCCATCGGTTGCGTGCCCGATCAAGAACTGACGCGGCGCGCCACCCAACGGGTTCGGCACCGTGGCTTCTTTCTCGAATGTGGCCAAATCCCATCGCTGGAACACCGCGGCGTTCGGATTGTACACGTAGAGTTTGTTCATCCCTGCCGCGAACAACGCTCCGCCTTCCGCCATCGGAATGTACTTCGCCACTTTACCCAGCGACAAATCGAGCACCGCAATCTGTTTCACACTCGGAATGCGGAAGATCACAAATCGCCCGCCGCCGCCGTAACAGACGCGATCCGCCGTACCGGGCAACTTCACTTCCGCCCCATCGACGGCCAGCGTCGGCGTGATCGCAATCACTTTCTCCGGCGGTCGAATGAACGGCGTCACTTCGACTACCAGTTCCGGCTTCACTGGCACCGGCGGGTCCGGCAACGGGTTGACGAACGGCACGTTCTTACGCGGCGCGATGACGGGACGCGGGTTCGCAGGTACTGGCTTCACTGCCGGAGCGTCGATCGGTACGGGTGCCACGTTCATCGGCGGCATTTCGTTCATTACCGGAGCGAAGAGAGGCGGAGCGGTCGCCACCGTGGGCGTTTGACTCTTCCCTAAAAAGTACCAACCCACGCTGACGGTGCCCAAGAACAACGCGCCCGCAACGATCAGGCCGATCATGAGCCGCATTCCCGATGCGTTCAACCCTTTCGATCCACGACGCGGTGCATCGTCTTCGCTCGCATCGCGCCGCTTGCGCGATGATGGCGTCGCCTTACTCGGCTCTTTCTTTTTGCTGCGCGGTTCGTTTTGATGGTCGTGAAACGGCTTCGTTTTTTTTCGCGTCTTCGATGGCTTGTCGTCTTCGCTCTCTCCCGCAGCCAACCCGAGCGGCGACTCGGCTTTGGCGTCTTTCTGCATCGGTTTGATCGTCGGGAGATCATCGTCGGACGCCGGCGTTTTCTGAAACTTCACTTGCGCAAGTACCGGCAACGCGAACACGATACCACAGATCAGGCAGCGGAGTTCCGCCATCGCGTCCGTGGGTCGTTCCTGCACGTGATCGCACTCGGGACAAGTCGCCGTAACCATGGCAGATCTCATGACTGAAAGCTAATAACCGGATGTGTAACAAGATACCGCACGAAACAGGATACGGTAGTCTATTCTTATCGACTCCGCATCGACTCGGAACGCCCGCGGTTTCGGAACGCGACCATCCAATGGAAAACGGATACGATCGGCAAAGGACCGCAAGTGTCATTCTTGATGGCACCGATTCTGGCACAGTAAATCGACCGGCAACGACATCTCTGCGTACGTTCGTGCACGTCGCAAAAGCCGACTTGCGACGCATCGCCTCCGATTTTTGACTTCGCGAATTCGTGTGGTCGTCGCGTGTCGCCTGAATTTCCGTATCCATATACCCAATCGCAACCGTCTGCCGGAGTGCCACGATGAACAAGCCCACGCCGATCGACCCGACGCAAGTGCAAGTCGGCGGGCCGACTGTCAGTGCGGCCACTGCACGCGGTTTCCCGACCATCGCGGGCTACGAGATCCTCAGCGAACTCGGGCGCGGCGGCATGGGTGTCGTTTATGAAGCGAAACATTTGAACCTCGATCGCATCATCGCACTGAAACTCATGCGTGGCGACGACCCGCTCAACAAGGCACGCTTTCTTGCCGAGGGCCAGGTGATTGCGGCGGTGAAACACCCGCACGTCGTCGAAATCTACGACTTCGGCGAGAGCAGCATCGGCCCGTACATCGCGATGGAATACCTCACCGGTGGCACCTTCGGCGACTTGCTCAAAACGGGCCTGGTGCCGCGTGTGGCTGCCGAACTGATCGCGAAAATTGCCACGGGTGTCGGCGCAGCACACAACCTCGGTATCGTCCATCGCGACTTGAAGCCGGGCAACGTGTTGCTCGATCATTTGGGTTCGCCAAAAGTCACCGATTTCGGCCTCGCGAAGCGGAGCACATCCGACCTGACGATGACGCACGACGCGGCCGGTACACCTGCGTACATGGCCCCCGAACAGGCCCGCGCCATGAAGTTCGTCGGCCCGCCCGCCGATGTCTGGTCGCTCGGCGTCATGCTCTACGAATCGCTCACCGGCAAGCGACCGTTCACTGGGGACAGTAATGTCCAATTGCTTGCCGCGATTCAGAACGACGACCCGCCTACGCTGCGAACGATCTCGAGGGCGATCCCGCAAGACCTCGAAACGATCTGCCTGAAGTGCCTCGAAAAAGAACCCGAACGCCGTTACGCGAGTGCAAATGAGTTAGCTGAGGATCTGAGGCGGTTCAAGCGAGGCGAGCCGGTCAAGGCTCGTCCGATTGGCGCTCTGGAACGCCTGACGCGTGCATTCACACACAGTCGCATGGGCGATGACTTTGCCCCCTGGTCGAACGCGTGCTACTTGATGGCCGCGCTCGATATCATTTACTTTCTCGCGGCCCATTTCCAGCGTCAGGCCCAGTACGAGCAGATCCTCCTGACACATTTCTTGGGGGTAGGCGCGTTTTTCCTGCTGTTCGCCTACGGACACGTCTGTAGCCGGAAGTCGAATGTGCTCGAACGACAATTCTTCGCGGTGTTGTACTTCGGTCTCGCCACCCATCCACTTTGCGCCCTCCTCCAGCACGTGATGGCGGGCCACGCAATGTACGAGGACGTACGGCTGTATCCATTTCTGTTCGCTGTGAACGGCCTCTGCTTCTGCATTCTGGGGAGCGCTCACGCCGGGTTGTTCTACATTCCTGGTCTCATTTCGTGGGCCTTGGCACTTGTCTTGACGCAGTTCCTCGAACACGTCCACTGGGTGACCGCAGCGTTCTGGGTGCCGACGATGGCGCTACTCGGCTGGCATTTCCGTCGGTTAGGGAAGCCGGATGCGGAACCTTCTCCGATGCGATCCCGATAGCTCGATTCAGAGGAACGCCCTCGCGGATCCTCGAAGACTCGAAGCCACACCCCGGCCAGCCGGGAACCATGTGAAGATCAAAAATCGGACGGCGAGCGTTGGTGCGTCAGCTCGGCGCGGTGCGGCGTGCTCGCGACGTCCAGCTCACGCCGCTCGGCTCTTGTGGATTCGCATCGCATGCCGGGGGCTATATGAAAGCCGAATTCAGTGTATGCTTCCACCTGGACGAACTGCCATGCCGTTGAGGAAGTCCAATCGCGGATTCCTCAGATTATCGCCGAACTGCCGGTCGGCGTGACCGTTCCGGGGCGATGCAAGGAGATGCAGATCATCCATGCCGAGGATGTCGAGCACCTATAGGACTTCGCAGAGTACGAGTTCTTGCCGAAGGCGGCGAAGTAGCGGGCGGTTTGCGCTTCGCGTCGGATGATGACATCCATGCAGGAGGGTTTCCGATGCGTGCGCGGTTTTGATCGGAATTCAAACTTCCGGACGATATCGAGCGGTTTCCGTTGCCCGAGGCGGTCGATGATCGCTTGCAACATTTACTCGATGTGCAAGATGCCGGTTCGTCGTTGACCGATGCGGAACGCCGCGAAGCCGAAGGATGGTCAGTCCTGAGTAGTGATGAGTTAAGAGTTGTGAGTGGTTAGTGCGTCGAACAACGATTGGCGAACCTCGCCGTACGAGCCTCACGAAGGTCC
>JAYSKW010000280.1:0-2387 GCA_043726085.1 Limnoglobus sp. | reverse complement strand
TGTCGTTCGGTTCACCTCGGATACGAAGCGCCGAAAGGCACCGCGTTTTACAACGAAATGACCGTCGATGCCTCAGCCGATGGCACATACTTTATGGCGTGCGGTTGGAACAAAGGTTACTTCGGCATACAGGAACTCGCGAACGGCAAAAAGCTCGTGATCTTCTCGGTGTGGGATCCGAACTCCGGCGAGGATCCGAAGAAGGTGCCAGACGAAAAACGTGTGAAGATGCTGCACAAGGACGACTCGGTTCGCGTCGGTCGTTTCGGCAACGAAGGCACAGGCGGGCAGTCGTTCCTCGATTTCGATTGGAAGATCGGCACCACCTATCGCTTCCTCGTTACCAGCACGCCCGACGGCCCCGAACGCACCGCGTTCGCGGGCTACTTCTACCAGCCGGAAACGAAAGCCTGGACCCACCTCGTCACCTTCTCCACGATCACCGGTGGCAAGCCACTCTCGGGGTATTACTCGTTCGTCGAAGACTTTCGACGCAATAAAATCTCGACGACGAAAGCCCGCAAGGCACACTTCGGCAACGGCTGGGTGAAGGCCGAAGGCGGCGACTGGAAAGCGATTACCAAGTCGCGGTTCACCGCTGATGCGAACTCCGTCACGAACATTGACGCCGGCGGCGACGAGGCTGGGTTCTATCTCATTACCGGCGGCGACACGCAAAACACGACGACGAAGCTCAAGGAATCGATCGAGCGAAAGAACGGTTCGCAGAAGCCACCCGTAGACTTGCCGAAGTTCGACGCGAAGAAGTGATTGGCAAATGAATTGAGACTCTCCCAAAGCGAGTCGAAGTTTTCCTGAAAAGTTCCCCGAAACTTAGGTTCTGGCGTGTTCCTAGCCCACCGAAATCGGACGTAAGTCGTTGCTGTGTTAGGTTGGTTCCGAAATTCGGGAGTGAGTCCACGGATGGGGGGTGGGTAGTCGCTGGAGTCACTTCAAAGGACTTTAGGAACGCACATGTTTACCAAAATCGCCACGATTGGAATCGTGCCATATAATTCTGGCATGACTCGCGTAATCCTATCGCTGCTGCTGTTCGCCATCGCGTGGCCTGTGTCGGCACACCCGTTTCCGAACTTGCGGTGCGACCGCACGGTACACGTTCGCATCTCGGCGGTTGGCACGGTCGTGAAGTACACCGTCGAATGCAACGCGATGACGATGATGATCGACGGCAACACGTTTCTGTCGGCAAGCGACACCGCAAACGTCAAAAGTATCCGCAACGATTACGTGCCGGTTTACGCCAAGAAAAAAGCGACGTACCTCGCCGATGAACTGATCGCGTCCCTGGACGACAAAGAGTTAAAGTTCCGGCTCGATAAGCCGATCGAGATCGAGTTCGAGGGCGACAATCACATCCGGCTTCGCTATCAGTTTCGTGCGGACATTTCACCACCGCCGGGGTTGCGGGCAAAGTTCCGTTTTGAAGACCTCAACTACGATGGCCAGCCGGGGAAGATCGCGTTGACGTGCGATATCGAACCCGGTTTGACGGTACACGACCTCGAAGAACCCGGCGGCCTGCGTGGGAAATCGCAGCTAGATCTGAAGCCCGGCGAAGAGCGTAAGCTCCGCACGGCTTCCGCGATTATTGAGGCACCTGCTACCGCAAACCCCGTTGCAATGGAAGCGCCCGTAACGATTGGCGAACCGATTATCGTCAGCGGTGAGAAACCTGGCCTCGTTACGGATTTGCTCGATCGTGGCCTGACGGCGCTGTTCGATTCCACCTCCGGCGTGGGTGTGTTATTGCTCGCGGCGTTCGTCTTTGGCATGGGCCACGCCTTCACGCCGGGGCACGGCAAGACGCTGGTGGCGGCGTACCTCGTCGGCGAGCGCGGCACGATGCGACACGCGCTCGTTCTGGGCGTCACGACGACACTCGCACACACCGGATCGGTGATCGGCGTCGCGTGCATCTTGTGGTGGTGCTACCGCGATGGCGTGCCCGAAACGGCACAGGGTTGGCTCCAGTTCGCGGGGGGTATGCTGATCCTGCTCGCGGGTCTGTGGCTGCTGTCGCGGCGCATTCGCGGCAAAGCCGATCACGTTCACTTCGGTGCGGGGCACCACCATCACGGTCCCGATTGCGATCACACGCACGAACCGGAACCGTCGCCGAAAACGTTCGGCTGGCTGCGGGTGATTCTCCTCGGCCTCGGCGGCGGGCTGATCCCGTGCTGGGATGCGGTCATGCTGTTGTTCGTGGCGATCTCGGCGGGTCGGTTGGCGTTTGCGGTGCCGTTGCTCGTCGCGTTCAGCCTCGGGTTGGCCGTCGTGTTGGTGGCGCTCGGCGTCGGGGTCGTGCTGGCGCATCGGGCCGGTGCGACGAAGTTCGCCGAACGGCGTTGGTTCCAACTGTTGCC
>JAYSKW010000279.1:0-6141 GCA_043726085.1 Limnoglobus sp. | reverse complement strand
GACATGACTTTCGGCGATGAAGACGACGTTGGCTATGCCACCGCAGAGGGCCGCGACTGGCCGAGTGTGCGGCAGTTTAACGTGTTTTTAGCCAACCGTATGGGGGCGCTTCTGGACCTCGTTAAGCGGTTCGAATTGACCGACGTGAAGATCGTCTCGGTCACGATCATCGAGACTTCGGATTGCGCGATCATCCGCCTCGTAACGAACCACTACGAACGCGCGTTTGAAGTGCTCTCGAACGCGAAATTCCCGTTCACCGAGAGCGATTTGCTCGTGGTGAAGTTGCCGGACAACGACCAGCCATTGCTGACGATTACCAAGGCGCTGCTCAGTGGCGAGATCGACATTCACTACGCCTACCCGCTACTCATCGGCGTCGGCCCGATGGGCAGCACCGCACTCGCGATCCACGTCGATGACTTCGAGAGTGCTGTGAGTACGCTACAAGGTCTCGGTTTCACGCTGTTCAACGAAGCCGACCTCGACGACTGACATGCTGGAGGAAGCACAACCAGCGTCCGCGCACCCAGAGGTACAACGAAGCGTCTCACCCTGGGCTATAAGATGAAACCCCGTTGGAGTAAAGAACGGAACCTCGTTCGATCATCATCGAACGAGGGTTTTGGCGGCGTTTAGCATGTCTCGATACTCGACGGTACCTTGTAGATTCTTGTTGTCGGCGTCGCGTTCGATTTCAGGAAAGTTACGGTACCCATCGCGGAGCGCCTCACGGAAATACGAGAGTGCCTTGGCACGATCTTCCGCATTCGTCGACGATGTCAGCGAGTAAACGTTCGAGGCTTGATATTCAATTTCGGGGTCTCGGCTGAGTAGCAGTGCGATCTGGATCGCTTCGTGAGCCTCTTTCCGGCGTTCCAGGCGTGCGAGGAGAACCGCCCGCCCGGCTACGGATGCAGCATGTTGCGGCGAGACGGCGACCGCTTGCGTTACGGCCTCCAGGGCCAGTTCGGTTTCGTTGAGGTGGTCACTGAGAACGTGAGCTTTATTGTGCCATGCGGCCAAGTACAGCGGGTTGAGTTTGGCGGCCGCGTTAAAGTCTGCGAGTGCCTTCAGCGGCTCTTTCGCCAATCGATTCACGCCGCGTGCGACGAGGTCGATTTCCGTGGTCGGTTCGTTTCGGTCGGCTTCATCCCGATCCCGTTTGGCTGCCGCCGCATCGCTCGACTTGTCGTGGAGTGCCGCACGCAAATAGAGCAGGCTGATTTTTGGACCGCCCTGCGCGAGTGCCAGGCTCGCATCCGCCATTGCACCTTTGGTGTTACCTAATCTGTGACGGACGATCGCACGCTGCCAAGACGCCATCGGGAAATCGTCGGGGCAGTCGATCGCCCGAGTGAACTCGGCTTCTGCTTCCTGCAAACGAGCCATGTGATAAAGAATCAACCCGCGATTGTAACTCGGTCGCGGATCGTTCGGAGAGAGCGGCTTCGCCACTTGGAATCGCTCGATCGCACGCAGGTACTGGCCCGTCGTTTGATAGCAACATGCGAGCATAAAGTGTGCGGCAAAATGACCCGGTTCGCGTTCGGTGACTACCAACAGTTGCTTCTCGGCTTCACGCAATTCCCCTCGAGCGACCGACTCAGCGGCAGCGAGGAACAGATCGATCGTGGCCGTTCGATCCGTAGTTATTGAGGGGATACTGGCTTTCAGCCCGGCATCGCGGGTCCACTCGGCCAAATTGCGTCGCTGGTTCCACACGGCTTGCGGGATACCATCCGAGGGATAACATTCCTCGGCAACGCGGTTCCAACGAACCGCAAGCGTATCGGCGGCGGATCGCTCATCGCCGACCGCATTCCTCGCGTTCAACCATTCGCCGTGCGATAACAACAACGCGACTTCACCCAACTCCTGTCGGAGCGCGTCTTTCTGGTCGTCGGGTAAAGAACGTACGTTCGTCGCAAGGAACCAGTCTTTGCGCTCACCCACACCGTAGCTCGTCAGCCAATTCGCTGCCGTCTCCAGTCCGCGTTTGCGACTGGAGAGATCGGTCGGTACGGTGAGATCCACTTGCGACGCTTTCACGACCTGATGAAACTGTACCGATTCAATTTGTGCATTGGAACGGTCTCGCGCACGGGAAACATCCGCAAGTAGCACCATCGTCGCGAACAAGGCCAGCCCGGTGATCGTGGCACAGGTTTGAAATGCGACGCGCGGGTTCCGCATGTGCCACTTCACGACCCGTTCGCGCAGCGAGGTGTTCGGTGCGTGCTTCAACGGCTGATTCGCCTGCTGACACCGCAAATCTTCGATCAGTTCCGTTGCCGTCTGATAGCGGCACTCGGGTTTGGGGTCGAGCAATTTTCGCACGATCGCATTGTACGCCGGCGTCACTTCGGGGTTGATCTCGCTCGGCAGTCGCGCCCCCGCTTCGCGCTCCGCGATGGCATTTTCCAGGTCGTCCGGCACATGCCGCACTTTCGCGAACGGTAGCTGGCAGGTCAACAGCTCGAAGAACATTACGCCGAGTGCGTAGAGGTCGGTGCGCTCATCGACGATCTGTTCCGGCTTCCCCAAGTATTCGCGAATCGATTCGGGGGCCATGTACGGCCACGTGCCACCGATCTTGTCGCGAGTCTGATTCTTGCGGTCGTACGACAAGTTAAAGTCGAGCAACATCGGCTGACCGTCATCGCTGAACAGCACGTTCTGCGGCTTCAGATCGAGGTGTAAAATGCCGTGCGCGTGGGCGTGCGCCAGCCCATCGGCCACGGCGCGAACGATCTCGATCACCGCTGCCGGGTAGCTCATCCGCGATAAAATCGCCCGGAACGGGTGCGACTCGTCGAACACTTTCGTTTCGGGTGGCGTCGTTTGTGGCGACGGTTTCACGATCGGCTCAGTCACATCGGTCGAATCTGGTGGGACCGAGATCGGTGCCCGCATCGTCGATAATTGTGCGGCGGTCGTACGAAAGACTTCGCCGCCGATCTTTGGAAAACCGGTCTGCGTGCGAACGTACTCGATCACGTCGGAAAGCGTCTGCTCGCCGAGATATGGCATCTGCACGACGTGGTGCGGGGCACAATAAAAGGCGTTGTGAATCGGCACGATGTTCGTGTGCTGCAACTGCGCGAGCCGTTGCGACTCGCCGTTCGCTTTCCCCGTCAACTTCAGCACGACCGAACGCCCCGCCAGTTTGCGCTCGCTCGCCAAATAGACTTGGCCGAATGCACCTTTACCGAGGTGCCTAGTCAACTCGAAGCCGTGATAAAAGTCGCCGGGGTTCGGAAATCGCGAGGCGTCGACGTCGAGTTCGACGTCCGCCGAAACGTGCGATACGTTCGCGATTCGCGTAAACGCCGATTGCAGTGGTGCGGGGGTCATCGCGAGGTCGGTGCTGTTTCCGAAGATGGGCACCACACTCGTTTGCTCTTCCACTGCTTGCGATTCGGCTTTCAGTTCTGGGAAGGCGACTCGATATTCCTTGTAAGTAACGACCCGCCCGATTTGCCGTTGATTTTCGATGTCACACCGAACGAGTTCGCGCAACACCGAAAGGTAATCGGTGTCGCTACGCGAAGGCAGAAAGTCTGCGATGGCGCGCGGGCCATGCTCGCCCGATGCCTGGAAGGAAACGATTCGCGGGTCGATCCCGCACGCCGTGGGAAGTTGCCGAGTTTGTTGCATGGCCGTTCTCGAAGTTGACCGCTATTCGGTACGACGCGATCGATATCCTGACGATCGCGATGCGGCTGTCGCTCGCGAATTGCGAGTCGGACAGCCAGCGACGCATTGGGGGATGCGGCGCAACTAATTGAAGACGGCGTATCACTAAGATGGATGCACATTACGCTGACTGCAACGGTTGTACCGAAATAAACGGCAAGTCTTTTCGGCCGTTGCAACAGATTTCCGTCGTTGCGATTAAGAGGTGACGTTAATCTCCCATTTGAAACATGTGCGTCCGTCGAAACGATTCCATTTCCTTGCGCAATTCTCCCCCTGACGTTCGTCACTAAAGTGATGTTACCTAATGGGAGTGGCTTCACGATGAACCGATTGCTGCGAACGACCCGCCTCGAACTGCTCGAAGATCGCACGACGCCCGCTGCGGTGGGCGGACTCGACTTGCCGTTCGGCACGAGTGGCCTCGTCGATGTCGCGTTCGACTTGGCGGGTTCAAAAGCGGATTCCGCGAGCGCAGTGGCGGTGCAGCGAGATGGCAAAATCCTCGTCGTCGGTTCGGCGCAGAACGGCCCCACCGATGTCGATTTCGCCGTCACCCGGCTCAACGCGAATGGCACGCTCGACACATCGTTCGGCAGTAAAGGTATCGTCGCGATTGGCTTCGACCTCGGCAGTAACAACATCGATCGCGCGACCAGCGTGGTCGTTCAAAACGATGGCCGCATCCTCGTTGCGGGGTTCGCGCAAATCAATGCCACCGGCGATTACGACTTCGCCATCGCACGCCTGACTGCGACGGGCGAACTCGATGCCGCGTTCGACACCGATGGGCGGCAAACTGTCGGTTTCGACTTAGCAGGAAGCACGAACGACGACCGCGCGACCGGTATCTCACTCGATGCAAATGGCCGCATCGTCGTCGTCGGCACCGTGGCTCGCGCGACGGCGGGCGACTCTGACTTCGGTATTATCCGGCTCGACACCGATGGCAACCTCGACGCGACGTTCGATATCGACGGGCGGCAAACCGTCGGTTTCGATCTCGGCGGCAACAACGCCGACACGGCGGCGGGGCTAGTGGTGCTATCGAACAACCGCATTATCGTGGCCGGTTCGGCAGCCGTGACGGCAATGGGCGATATCGATTACGCCATCGCCCAGCTGCTCGAAAACGGCACGCTCGATAGTGGCTTCGATACCGACGGAAAGCAATCGATTGCTTTCGACCTCGGCGGTAAAAACAGCGACGAAGCCGCAGCGTTGGCAGTCGATTCAAACGACCGCATTGTCGTGGTTGGCACCGTGGAAAACGGCACGACCGGCGATCGCGACGTCGGCGTGGTTCGCTTGCTTCCCAACGGCAAACTCGACGCGACGTTCGATAGCGATGGCCAACTCGCGCTCGGGTTCGACCTCGGCGGCACGAACCAAGATCGTGCTGCGGGCGTCGTTATCGAACGCGGTACGAACCGGATCGTCATCGCGGCCACCGTCGATCGCGCCACGCCCGGCGATACCGATATTGGCGTCGCTCGCTTCCTCCCCGATGGTAGCCTCGACGCCAGTTTTGACACCGATGGTCGCACCATAGTTGCGTTCGATCGCGGTTCGTCGAATGTCGACCGTGCGGCCGGTATCGCATTCACTCCCGATGGTCGCATCGTCGTTGCGGGCACCATCGACACCACGACGGCGGGCGATACCGACATTGGCGTAGCGCGGATCGTTTCCAGTACGAATCTGGCGAATCGCCTCGCGGTCGGCGGTCGCAGCGATGGTACGGCACAGACTTACGATCTTGCGAATTCGCTGTATGAGCAAGCGGGGAATATCGCCACCGGCGCACCGGCGACAATTCGCACGGTGGTTGCCGACGTCAACGGCGATGGCTTCGACGACACCATCACCGGCGTCGGCCCTGGTGGCGGTTCGCGAGTCAGTATCGCGCTCGGCATCGATCCGGCGATTGCCCTCGTCGCACCCGTTGCCGCACCCACCGAGTTCGATGCGTTTGAAGCCGGCTTCGCCGGTGGTGTGTTCCTCGCGGCAGGCGACATCGACGGCGACGGCCAGGATGAAATTGCCGTCAGCCCCGATGTCGGCGGCGGCGGTCGCGTGCAAATTTACTCTTTTGCGGCGAATGCCGTCGTGCGTCGCGATAATTTTTTCGGCATCGACGATCCTTCGTTCCGTGGCGGTGCCCGCGTCGCGATGGGCGATGTCAACGGCGACGGTCGTGCGGACCTCGTGGTGGGTGCGGGGTTCCTCGGTGGGCCGCGCGTGGCGGTGTTCGATGGGAAGAATCTCGGCAAAAGTCAGGTTAGCCCCGGTCGAATCGTCGGCGACTTTTTCGCCTTCCCCGGCAGCGATGCGGCCAACCTCCGGAACGGCGTGTTCGTCACTGTCGGCGACGTGAACGGCGATGGTTTAGCGGAACTGATCTTCGGCGGCGGACCGGGTGGCGGGCCGCGAGTTTACGCA
>JAYSKW010000278.1:0-11301 GCA_043726085.1 Limnoglobus sp. | reverse complement strand
CGGATCGAACATGAGGTCCGACGGCGGAATCTTGTACTCGTGAACGACGATGTCGTAGATGCGCTGCGCGACTTCAAACTTCCACTCGGCGGTGTCGGCTTGACCCTTTTCGTCGATCGTCAGCGCGACGAGTCCGGCCCCGTATTTCTTCGCGAGCTTCGTCTTCGGGTCGAGCGTTTTACGGCCATCTTCGAGGTTGATGCTGTTGATGATCGTCTTGCCCGAACACAACTTCAGCGCGGCTTCGATGACGAGATTCTCGGTGCTGTCGAGCATCATCGGCTTCGTCAGCACGGCGTTGTAGCGCTTGATGACTTCTTTCATGTCGCGGACGCCGTCGCGGCCGACGTAGTCGACGCAGACGTCGAGCAGGTGAACGCCTTCGCGCTCCTGTTCCTGGGCCATCGAGGTGAGGCCGTTCCAGTCTTCTTTCTCCAGAAGTTGCTTAAACTTCTTCGAGCCGTTGGTGTTCGTCCGTTCGCCGACGAGCAGCGGTCGCGGATCGACGAATAGATCCTGCGAGGCTTGCAAGCTCGCGACCATCGGCAGGTAGACGGGGTTACGCGCGGCCGGTTTCTTGCCGTAAAGCCGCTTCGCCACGGCGGCGAGGTGCTGGCTCGTCGTGCCGCAACAGCCGCCGATAATGTTGACGCCAAACTCGACGACGAAGCGCTCGAGCCACGTGGCGAGTCCATCCGGGTCGAGCGGGAAGTACGTTTCGCCGTTGCGATTTTCGGGCAGACCCGCGTTCGGCAACACGCTCAGCTTCTTCTTGCAGTGGCGGCTAAGCCCCTTGATGCTGTCGAGCATCAAGTCCGGGCCGACGCCGCAATTCATGCCGATCACGTCGATCTCGTCGAGCGGTTCGAGGGCGACGAGTGCCGTGGCGATGTCGGTGCCGGGAAGCATCTTCTGGCGAGCATCGATGATGGTGAGTTGCACCATGAGCGGGATCTTGACGCCCGCTTTTTTCATCTCTTCGATGGCCGTGATCGCCACAATCTTCGCTTGCAAAATGTCGAAGCACGTTTCGATGAGGATGGCATCGACGCGCTCGTCGATCATCGCGCGGATTTGCGGGCGGTAGGCGTCGGCCATCGTGTCGAAGTCGACGTAAATCGCGGGGTCGGTCAGCGACGGCATCTTCGTGCCCGGCCCGATACTACCGACGACGAACCGCGGGCGTTCCTTCGTGGTGAACTTGGCCGCGACTTCTTTCGCCAGGCGAATGTTCAGCCGGTTGATTTCATCGAGTTGCGGGTTCAGATCGAACTCGCCGAGGCCGATCGCGTTCGCATTGAACGTGTTCGTCTCGACGGCATCGCAACCGGCGGCGAAGAACTCGGCGTGAATCTCGCGAATCCAGTCCGGGTGCGTGTAGATCAGCGCATCCGAAAGGTTCATCAGCGATTTGCCGTTCGGGGAGTAGCCCCAGTCTTTATCGGTCGGTTTATATTTATGTAGGCTCGTACCCATGCCGCCATCGAGGATCAACACGCGATCTTCGGTTAGCTTCAAAAACGGCGATTCATTCGACATCGGTCGGTACTCCATGACCCGTTCGCTTCCACTTTGGCAAGATAGAGTGATTGTAGAAGGGAAACTAGCCGAACCGTAAGTGTTCGCGCTCGGGCGCGGTTTCGCGATGGTTCCACAATGGACTGACAGGGCCTGATATGCGAGTATTTGGTCGATACGTTCGCGGAGGGTCGCTGAGATCAGCCCCGAACGGCTTGGCGTGAGATCGTTTGCATTCCGATCACCGATGAGCCATCGACGTACGTGGCGGCGACTGGGAACAGAAGCGTAATCGTCGTACCCGAACCCGGTAAGCTTCGCACGCGGATCGCGCCGTTGTGCCCGCGAACGATGCCGAGCACGGCAGCCATGCCTAACCCGCGACCGGGGAATTTCGTGGTGAAGAACGGCTCGAAGATTCTCGCTTGCACGTCGGGCGACATACCGAAACCATCGTCGATCACTTCGAGTTGCACGTAGTTTCCGCGCAACTGTATGCCCGGTGATTTCACCCACTCCGACGATGCAGGTTTGTCTGTAAAGCTCCTCGTCTGCGTTCGGATCTGAATCGTCCCACTCCGCTTGCCGATCGCTTCGCCCGCGTTCGTGACGAGGCTCATCAGCACTTGGCGGAGACTCGCTTCATCGGCGCGAATGAGCGGGAGTTCGTCGTCGAGATGATACGCGATTCGGCAGCGTTTCGAGACGGCGATGTTGAACAAACCGTCGTTGACGCGGATGAAATCGGTGAGCGGGATTGGCCCGACGGCCGTATTCGATTTTCCCGCGAAGATCATGAGTTGCCGCGTCAGGTCGGCCGCGCGGTTCGCACCGGTTCGGATTTCCCCAATACACGAATGCACTTCCGAACTTTCGGAAAGCATCATCTGCGCGAGTTCGGCGTTCCCGAGTATCCCCGTGAGGATGTTGTTGAACTCGTGCGCTACGCCGCCCGCCAGCACTCCGACCGCCTCGAATTGCTGCGCTTGAATTGCCTGCATTTCGAGTTCTTTTCGTTCGCCCTCGGCCCGTTTGCGTTCGGTGACATCCAACCCGATTGCGAGATACTCGGGTTGCCCGTTGGCGGAACTTTCGGCCGCACGGATCGACCAACGGATCCACCGGCCTTTACTCGCGATGTCTTTCGCAAAACAGACGAGATCGACCGGCGCGTCGGTCGGTAATAGCGATGGGAGTCGATCCAGTGCGGCGCGGTCGGAAACGAATCCGACGCGGCTGAGGAGATTTTCTTTCCCCGCAACGCGACTATTGCCAAAAATCCGACGATAGGTTTCGTTCGCAAACAAGATCGTACCATCGGCACGAAAGCGACAGATGATCGCAGGGTTGTCGTCGACCAGTGCGCGATACTCGCCTTCGCTTTCGCGCAGGCGTTTCGCAATCTGCTCGCGTTCCGCAAGTAACCCGACGAGCGCCATCGCAATGACCGACATCGACACCAGATAGCCCCACAAAAAGTACGGTCGCGTGTGACTATCGAAGTATTGCGTGATGCCCGTTCCCCGGTGATTCGCCCAGACGGCGAACACCGCCACGATGAGTATCTGGAGGGCAACGCCCCACGCACGATAGACCGTCGCGACGCGAAGTACGCATATGAACGGCACGAAGAGGAGCGTCAGACTCCACGCCGCCAACGCAAAGACTTCGAGATACAGAAAAATGCAGATGGCAATCGTCAAACTCGACGCGCCGACGAACTGCATGAAATTTCCGCGTCGCCGCATTCGGTCGAGCACGTCGGGTGTCCAGGCGAGGATCGTCGGCGCGGCAATCAGCACGCCCCCCGCGTCGCCGAGCCACCAGACTGTAAACGCCTCCTGCCAAATACTCGAAGGGATCGCATCCGAAACGATGAGCCAGACACTACCGTTGACGGAGCTAATTGTCATCGATGCCAGTGCTGCGACCGCCAGTACTGCAATGTCGCGCCAAGTTGCAAACGACGGTTGAAACTTCAGGCGACGAAGCAGCATTGTGCAGACGATCGGCGCGAGCGTATTGCCGAATGCGATCAAGAACGCGGTATGAGTTTTCAGGGTCAGGTTGTTGGCCGCAAACGCAGCGATAAAGATGCCCGGCCAGTAGCGAATGCCGTAACGGTAGAGTACGCCAGTCGCAATACCCGTTGGCAGCCAGATAATCGTAATCGTGGCACCGACCGTGGCGATGAGTAATCCGAATTGTGCAGTCACGAAATACACAATCGCCGCGAGTACGCAGCCGAGCAACCACTGCGACGGAGTCACGCGATGCGGCAGGGCAATCGTCAGCGTCGTCGATTCAGAACCCATATCTTACCCAGAGTGTTCTGGCACTTTACATGCAGTTATTTTACGCTCGGTTAAGAATAGGACGGGAATCTAACGGGGTGCGAGAAACTTCGGCCACGCGTACTCGTGCGGCCTTCACGGCAGTTCCACGACCTCGCCGCCGGCGCGGGTGGCGAGCGCGGGCATGATTTCGTTCGCGGAGTACGCCAGAAAACGCACGCTGCCATCGGCGAAACCGAAGTTGGCACCGCCGGTGTGCGGACTCCAGAAGTGGAACATCCCGCACGGGTCGCGGAAGCCGCTCGCGGCCATAAAGGGATAATTCCCCGGCCCGCACGGCGACCCGCTGACAATCGGCAGCAGGTTCGGTTCGCGCACTCCGAGGATCATGTCCGCCGACCCACTGCCGGCCTGCCCCAGCCCCGCGTACCACCAGCCGTAGTGGAAGTCGTGGCTCGGCGGCCGCTCGCCGAGCAACAGCGTGTTGCTAGTACCGTCGGTGGCATCGAGCAGCCGGTGGTGACTGTTCTGGTACAGCAGGCCGTCTTTCTTACTCGTCTGCGTCCCGCTGACGCCGTGGTAACTGAGCAGCGCGACCAACGTGCCCGTGGCGGGATCGATTTGTGGGCTGCGGGTGCGGTCGTCGGCGGGGCACGTGAACGCGGGGACGACGGTGTGTAACGCCGTGTGCGGTGGATCGACGAACGGAATCGACGAGATCAGAAATGCATTGCGGGCGAGGCTTTCAAGGCCATTTTGCTCGATTTCCGGCAGAATCGAGATCGGCCAACCGGTGAACGGCATGTGATCCGGGTGCGCCGGCGAGCGGTGCCCCGGCGGCAGCGTGCCGCGACTGTCGTGGTAGTTGTGGCAAGCGAGTGTGAGTTGCTTCAGGCGGTTCTGGCAATCGAGCCGCGCCGCCGACTGCCGCACGTTCTGCACCGCAGACAGCAGCAGGCCGACGAGAATGCCGATGATCGCAATAACGACGAGCAACTCGATGAGGGTGAAGGCCCGTGGGTTAATACGTGGCACATTTGCATTCATAAGTAACCTCGCCAGAGATTGAATTAAATCTCATATTGGTTTCGATTGGGATTTCAGCTCGAGTTTTTTCTTTTGTCGGACGGCAAGATAAGCAATCGCGAACAGCGCAAACGCGCCGAGTATGATCCAAATAAAGAGATGGTTTTTCTTGGGCGGCGATACCCCCAAAGGTTCGGGCAGCCCAAAGCGGCTCATGCGAAACTCCGCCTCGTCTAGCGAGCCGACTTTTTGAATTTGAAACTGTTTGATAGTCTCGATAACAACTGGCGGCTTACCGGCTTCGATATATGTGTGTGTTTCATTACGCGATACCGGTGCTGGTGTGCCATCCACATCTCGGTATTTGAACGTTACAATTTGTCTGGCAGTATCTGCGGTGACATTCCCTTCAATTCCTGCGGGGGAAAGTGGCTGCGTTGTAAGATCGACATCGTATTCGACGATGACCCAATATCGGCTGCTATCGAGTGTTACCTTCCCGCTTATATAGTTTACAAAGGACTGCCCTTTTTTCGTTGGGGAGCGATAACGACAAGGTACGACCACAAGGTTGGTGTTATCGGGGCGAAGCGTACCATTACCAGTAATTTGAAAGCGGTATTGCTTGTCGGCAACGATTAGGTCGAGGTATTCATTTGCGATCAACATGTTCAACCCAGCACGATATACAGTTCTGGGACGGCGAATCGGTTCTCCAATGGCGGCATCGTGTCCCGAAGGCGGGTTGAGTACAATATCATCCGAAAGCCAACCCGATTTTTTACCCTTATAAGTAGCAGTATAGAGATACAGCGGATTGGCTCCGCTCGCTCCCTCGCTGTGTGGTATCTCGTTTTCACCATTGAATGCGTGATAATGATCGAAGCCATAGTCACCGATCGTCTTCCACTCGTACATCAGCTTTTCTTTGAGTGTCTTTTTTCCCTCTTTCATAACATATTCCATCTTTGTAAACGTTCCGCACAATCCTTTCGTGCGCTCGATCAACTCGGTCCACTTACCCGGTGCCTCATCGCGAAACCGGTTCGCCAAATCGTTTGACTGAGCGAGGACGAGTTCTGGCAGAAATAATATAGCTATGCACGAAATGGACAGTTTCATATGGCACAACAGATAAGTTTTCGGTGACAGAAATTGTACAGATTCGCTGAAATACTCTCTCGAAAAGGGTATCCGTTCACGGGCTGAAACAGCGATTTTCAAGGCATTTTTGCGTGGTGAATGCTGAAAACGGGTTCGTAACCGACCCGTTTTCGACTTCCGGTCCAAAAACCGCCTTGGATTTCCGGTATTTGACCCCGTGAACGGTTACCAAAAAGGAGGCCCTTACATTCAATTTGGTGTTTTGATAGTAAGGGATTCTCGACTACAACATATCTACCAACTGCAGAGTAATGCCATCGCATGATGAGTTAGTAGTATCTACTCCGTTGCCGGAGGTGCGATAGGCCTGCCTTTAGTACAATAACATTGCGACTGGGTTGCGTTCGGAGTGTAAATCCAACACTCGCAGTCTTTACAAATCTGCGCGTTCGTGACCGTATTGCAAAGGCCTCTGCATGCCAGAACCTGGGGATTCCATGAACAGTCCGTGCAGGCATTGCCATCGCACTTGTTCGTTGGCTGTGGAATTTCTCCCACCGCTGCCCCCCATGCCTGTTGACTCGCGCCCACCAGCAGCCCGAGCCCTAACAGTGCGATCGCAGTACTGGCGCAAATGTACGCCAATGCCCCATACACTCTCGTCATTTGAAACCTCCTCTATTCCTACAAAAACACTCGCTCAGGAAAAGCCCTGTGCGTTCCATCAGTCCACCCGGCAACCCAAGCGGAACGTGATAGTTCGTTTCTCATCGCAGTCCGTCGAGAGTGTTGCGGTCCGCGTAAACACGCCCGAAGACACTGATGGAATGCGGAGATAGATTATTAGTGAAATGGTCTCGCCAGGCTGAATCACCAGCGGTAAATAGCTAGTTGTTACGCATGTGCAATCCGATGTACCACCGATCAGTCGAACCGGACGATTGGTCCAGTTGCGGACTTCTACAGCTGCCTGACGATCCTCACCTGACTTCGTGTTACCAAAATCTATATATGCCGGGGCAGAAAGTGATTCACCTGTTAGCTTCGCCAACCCTACTGAGACGGACCCGAAAATGTATATGCTGATTAGTGATAAAATGACTACTGCTGCCGCAGTCCCGAGCAAAAGCCGAAAACCAACCTGAAACGCCGATATCGCCTCATACCATTCGTTACGGCTGGGTCGCACAAACGTAAGTGACGCGACCGCGATAACATCGACGCCGAATGCGGCCCACGGGCTGGCTTCGATGGTGCCGAAACAGCCGCAACTGGCCTGACCGATAATTCCGAAGTAAGAGCTGACACCTGCGAAAACGCTAAATGTTACGAGTGCGATCAGCCACGACAATGGCCGTACGAAGTTGGAAATCAACCAGATGCCAAGGATCAGTTCCCAAGCCACGACCGCGAGTTGCACCACCGGCAAAGACATCCAGCCCACGCCCGGCAGCGGCGACACGCTCATACCATAAAGCTTCAACGATGCCGCGACCAGCAACAACCCACCAATCAAAACCGCCACGCTACGCGCGAAAAAGGCTGCTGGCTGCTGGCTGCTGGCTGCTGGCTGCTGTGGTAATATTCACGTGGCTGTCTCTTGTTTCGAGTACAATTCAAAACAACTTTCAACAACTTAACGAGCGTCTGAAGCAATGTCAATCATAAAATGGGAATAACCGAATTTTCCCGGTGAAGTCGTGGATGGTATTCCGTAATCGGAATCGAATGCGGTGCGCGAACTCGATTGCGTCGGTGCAACTCGCCCTCACCCACACGAATTCGCCGAGTCAAAAAATCGGAGGCGATTCGACGTAAGTCGACTTTTGCATCGTGCGCGTAATGACATAGAATTGTCGCCAAATGACATAGAAGTGCGCGCAAATGACATTGAAAAGGCGCATCCGGTCGATTTTCGGTCGCGTCCGGTCGATTTTCGGTCGGTACTTGCGGGACGTGCCGAATGAGGTGACTTCGGCGTAACCCACTATATGAGTGAACGTTACGGCAAAATTTATCGTGACACATCAGCGATTTGCGATCGAAAAGTGGCATTTTGAGACGCAAAAACACCCGAAAAACCGATTTTGGAACTACCGCAATTCCGACTTACGTCGATTCTGGCGTATCAAAACGGCAATCCCGGTTTGAACCGTGCCTCGTTTCACGTAACCTTTCCAGATCGAATTCCAATGGAGGCCGCAACCGTGCGTCAAGTTTGCCCGAAGTGCATGATCGGTGTCGAGGTGCCCGAATCCGCGAGCGGTACGGATTTCGCATGTCCGCAGTGCGGCGTTCCGTTCGCCATCCCGAAGGTGTATTCCCCTGCTGTATCGGTACCTGCCATGACTTCCGATCGCCCGTTGCCCCCGCCCGGCTTTACGCCGCCAGTTGTGATGTCACCGACGCTGCCGACATCAAACGCACTCGGCGAGTTGCGAGAAATCGGCTTCCAACTGTCGCCGAAGACGATTGCCTGGATCCCCATCGGCTTGCTCACGTTCGCGTTTATCCTGACGTTCTTCACGTGGATCGGTGCCTACCCTGGCGGCAATCGCGTGTTCTCGCAGTCACCGTGGGATGCCTTGTTCGCAGGAATATCGCCGAACAACCCACCTGCCGAACTGGAGAGTACCGAGAAAAAACTCGAGGAATTGATTCATTCCAACTGGCTGTTGCTGCCGTACGTCGTGCTGCTGATCGGGACGCTGTTTATCGGCTGGGTCGAACGAGTCATCCAAGACCCCGATGTACGTACGCTACCTGGGCCGTTGGCGTGGCTACCTAAGATCTGGCCGCAACGCTTCGCACTGCTCACCGCACTGACCGTCGTACTGTTCTTGTTCGTCGCTTGGACTTCGATTCGCGGTTTCGGCCTGGAAACTGCCATCCGCGAAATGGCGACGCAAACTCATGCGGATGAAATTGCCGCCGCCGACACTGCCACGAAGAAGGTCGCTGCGCAAGTCAAACTCGGGCAGACGATCGGCAAGTTCGCGCTGCAAAGCACGACGTTCCACATCCTGGCGCTCGCTGCGCACTTCTTCGCCGTGATCTTCATGCTCGTCCGCGTCTGGCTGAATCGTCGCGGTGCGAAACCGGTGCCGCAACTGGTGATGCGCTACTAACCCGCATCGTTCCCATCCCTCGATTTCATAGGGAAATCGAGGGTTTCCGTTTCGCCTGACGCGGAAATTACACCAAATCCCAGTCGCCGGCGTCAATCTGCTTTTGGACCATCGGGCGAATCCAGTTCGTCATCTCGGTGATGCGGCGATTGTTGAGGCAGCTTTCCTCGGAGACCTCTGGGAAGAGTTCCGGGGCAATGTCGTTCCGCAGGAAGACCGCGTTGAGTTGGTTGCGGTTGCAGCCGATCAGGCGGTAGCCCTTTTCGTGGGCGAGCTTGACGTGTGCGGACAGCGAACATCCGCAGTAACCCATCTTCGTTTCGGCGTAGTTCGGGTAGTGATACCCCTTGATGTTCTTGACGGTGTAAGGCTCGTTCGGGCCGAACCACGGTTGATATTCGGTGACCACGACGCGCGGGTTGATGCTCGTAATGTTCTTCCAAATCCAGTAATCGACGCCATCGAGGTCGATCGTCAGCAAGTCGACTTCGCCGCGGAAGCCGTTCGAGGTAATCAGGTCGTCGATCGTTTCGGGTTCGATCCAGGCGTGCAACAGTTTCGGGACGGTAATCTGCGTATCGGACCGCTGAATGAAGAACTGACGGGCGATGTTGCAGTTGTACTCGCTGCCGTCGATCATCAGCGTTTCCCAGCCGTGGTGGATGGCGAGATTCGCGCAATTGCACTCGTAGCCGACGCCGCTGCAGATTTCGATCGCTTCGCGGTTCGTCGTGCCGATCACGGCGAAGAGAAACAGCAAGATGCCGTCTTCGTCGAACTGCGAGAACGAGCGGAAACCGACGTCGGCGAAGCTCGGCAGTGGCGATCCGTTGCGAACGAGTTCGCGATACTTTTCGACGAGCAGAATCTGCGTGCCTTTATCGACCCGTGCCCCGCCACTTTGGAAATCGGTCGAAGTGACAACGGGGTCTTTGAATGCAGCAGCCACGCCAGCCTGGGCCGCACGGGCCAGGATTTCGTGCGGAAGTGCCGCCGTAATCGCGTCTTTGATCGCTTGTTTGAACTCGGAGCCATTTACGTAGTCCGCCACCGATCCGCGAACGGCGACGTCGAATTCCTCGCTGAGCAACACGGGCCGCACGGCCTGGACGATCAGCTCCTTCGCCCGGTTTCGCAGACCCAATCGTTCGGTGGACACTGTGTGATCGACCATAGAACTGCTCCCTTAAGTTCGTCGAAATTAACGGTAGCGATAATATCGACCGTGCGGGTTGCGTAACTTTACGCCGTTCTCCGATCCTCGAAGTGATCGTCATGATTGCCAATTGTCGCGTCGTACTCGTTCGCACGCACTATCCAGGAAACATCGGCTCGACGGCCCGTGCCATGAAGAACTTCGGGCTGCACGACCTCGTCCTCGTCGATCCAATTGCCAGTGTCGTCGCACACGAAGCGCGGATGTTGGCGACGAACGGCATCGACATTCTCGATGCCGCGAGGATCGTTGCAACCTTTGAAGAAGCCGTCGCCGATTGCGGTGTGGTCATCGCAACGGGCGGCGAAGTCCTCGGCACGAAGCGCGAGACCGTCATCGGCACGCCAGCGGACTTACTGCCCGCATTTGCGGAAGCGCTCACCACAGGTCCGTGTGCAATCGTCTTCGGCCCCGAACCGCACGGGTTATCCACCGACGAAATCAGCCGTTGCCATAGCCTGTTGCACCTGCCCACCGACCCCGCATATTCGTCGCTGAATCTGTCGCTATCGGTCGGGTTGTGTCTGTATGAATTGCGCAATCACGTCGTGCGGCTGAGCGACTCGCCGATGGTGGTGCGTCGCCCGATTGCGCCGTACGTCGACCTCGATCGTGCGTTCGTTCACCTCGAAGATTCACTCACGGCCATGCAGTTCCTGTACGGGCAAAACGCGAAGTTACTGATGCACGCGGTGCGGCACTTGATCGGCCGCTCACAACCGACACCGCAAGAAGTGAAAATGCTCCACGGACTCGCACGGCAACTCGAATACATCGCGGACCGTTTCCAAAAAGCTGAAACTCTACTCGCTCGGGGGAAGTAATCACGGGCAGAAACCAAACGACATTTTCGAGGGATGCATATCATGAGGCCGCTTCGTCTATCATCGCTCGCAATCGCCTTCGTTTGGTTCGCGGCCCCGCAACTGATTGCCGCGCCGCCGGACCCGCTACGGTGGATTCCCACCGAGGCGACGCTCGTGATTAAAATCGAGAAGCCACGCGAATTTATCGA
>JAYSKW010000277.1:0-2576 GCA_043726085.1 Limnoglobus sp. | reverse complement strand
GCGCGAGTACCTGGCACGGTCGCGCGAACTGCACCCGGATTTCCACCATCTCGGTGGGGATTTGGAACAGCGCACGAGTCTGGAACTGACGGCAGCGCTCAACGAAGGCTACGTCACGTTGCGCGACCCGTTTCGGCGCGGCGAATATCTGCTGACGTTACTCGGTGGACCATCGGCACGCGAGGAAAAGAATCTCGATCAGAGCTTCCTCATGGAGATGATGGAACTTCGCGAGCGGATCGAAGAAGCGCGTGCCGAACCGGACCGGCTGCAAGAAGTCGAAACCGAACTGACTGCACAGTTAGCCGGGTTCGCCACGGAGATCGGCAATCAGTTCGCGAAGTTGGAAGCAGGGCCGGATCAACCGCCAACGCGCATCACCATTCGCAAAACCCTGAATGCGGCGAAGACAATTCAGAGCCTACTCCGCGACCTACGCGCGGAGTGAATCCCGAGCGAGGCCGCGATGAGCGACATAGCCGATGGCGAAACTGCAGAGATGCAAGGGTCCGGCTCGAAGCCGTACGTGTTGAAAAACATCGGCGGCGTCTATTCGTGTTCGTGCCCCGCGTGGCGCAACCAATCGACGACGATCGAGCGCCGAACGTGCAAGCATTTACGCAAGTATCGCGGGGATGCGGCCGAGGAAACGCGCATCGGTGGGGCACTGCCGCAGAAGCCGGTGACGGATAGCGAAGCGAGCGCGGGGCCGCCGATTCTGCTCGCTGAGAGTTGGGACAACGCGCAGGATCTCAGCGGGTGGTGGCTCAGCGAAAAGCTCGACGGCGTGCGGGCGTACTGGGACGGCAAACAGTTTTTATCGCGCCAGGGGAACCTCTATCACGCGCCGGCGTGGTTCACGGCTGGGCTACCCGCGGTACCGCTCGATGGCGAACTCTGGATCGCACGGAAGGCATTTCAGCGCACCGTCAGCATCGTGCGCCGACAAGATCAGAGCGAGCATTGGAAGGAAGTGAAGTTCCTCGTGTTCGATGCCCCCGCCGTCGTGGGGCTGTTCGAGGATCGCTTGGCCTATCTCAAAGTTCAGATCGCGAATTGGAATTCCACGTACACATCGTTGCTCGATCAACAACTCTGCACGAGCGTCGAACAGCTGCGTACGGAACTGGCGAGGGTCGAACAACTTGGTGGCGAAGGGTTGATGTTGCGACAGCCGGGGTCGAAGTACGTGGCAGGGCGGTCGAGTACGCTGTTGAAGGTGAAGCGATTTCACGATGCCGAGGCAGTCGTGGTCGGGCACGAGCCGGGCAAAGGGAAGCACAAGGGGCGGCTCGGTGCGCTGGCGGTGCAGTTGCCGAACGGCAAACGCTTCAGCGTCGGCACCGGCTTCAAAGACAAAGAACGCGCGAACCCGCCCGCCATCGGCACGACGATCACCTTCCGCTACCAGGAACTCACCGACGGCGGCATCCCGCGCTTTCCGAGCTTCGTACGCGAAGCGTGAGTCGTGACCGCGAACCGCTCACTCGCCGATCTTCGCATCCGTAGGCAGCAGGATCTTCGTGCCCGCTCGCATCGTTTCGTCGGCGCGTTGGGTGGGGTTCAGATCCCAGATTTTGCCCCAGAGGTTTTCGTCGCCGTAGGCGGCCTTCGCGACTTCCTTCATCGTCATGCCGCCGGTCGGGATCGCGTACTGGCGGTAGCCACCGGCGGTGGGCCGTACGGCGGGTGCGGAAGCCCATTCAATGTTCGATTTTTCCGTTGCGGCGGCGACCGGTTGACCGATCAGCGTCGCGTACTTTTTGCGGAGTACGTGGATCGGCGGAATCTCGACGCGGGGCAGTTGCGAGAGTGCCGCGTTGCGGTTGTAGGCTTTCAGCGCTTCGCCGTAACGATCGTCGCCGAGGTATAGCTTGCTGACGCTCGCCCAGGTTTCGCCGCCGCCTTTCGGGTAGTGCAAATCGACGTCGTAATCGGTGCGAGTTTCGCCAACGACTGACACGCTCGGCACGACGGGCTTGGCCGCGAACGGCTCCAGCTTCGCCGGTTCGGGAAGTACCGGATTGATATCGATCTTCGGCAGTGTGGGCGTCACTTCGATCGTCGGTAGAACCGTCGGCACGGCTTCGATCTTCGGCAACACCTGGGGCATGGCTTCGATCTTGGGCATCGTCACGTCGAACTTGATTTCCGGCTTTTTCACTTCAATGATCGGAGTCTTCGGTGCGGGAATATCGAGCGTGGGCGGTGCCGTCACAGGCGGCGTGATTAACGTCGGCAACACGGGCAAAGTCAACACGGGTGCTGTGGGCGCTGGCGGTGTAATGCCGGTCAGCACGATTGGCTGTTCATTCAACTTCGGCACACCCAAATCGAAGTTCGGGGTTGGCATCGGCGCGGTGGATGTGACCGGCGCGGGTACCGTTACCACTGGCTCCGATGCTCTGACGAGTGTCAGTGTCGGTGCTCGCGTCGGTCGATCCGGGTCCGGGATTCGCATCTCCGGGATCCATGCGGACAACTTCTGTTGCAAGTCTTTGGTCATCGGCAAGGGCAGCCACTGTGCGATCAATCCTTTCGGATCAATCCAGACTGGCTGCGGCTGTTTTTCGTTG
>JAYSKW010000276.1:0-1496 GCA_043726085.1 Limnoglobus sp. | reverse complement strand
GCCAGTCGTGGCATTGAGCACGGGTTGATTCGCGCCGCGGTGGCCGAATTTCAGCTTGAACGTCTTCGCCCCGAGTGCCAGCCCGAGTAACTGGTGCCCCAGGCAGATGCCGAACAGCGGCTTCTTGCCGATGAGACCCTGAACGGTGCGGATCGCGTAATCGACGGCCGCAGGGTCGCCGGGTCCGTTCGACAAGAACACGCCATCGGGTTCGTATGCCAGCACCTCTTCCGCCGTTGCCGTGCCGGGAACGACCGTGACGCGGCAACCGACTTGTGTGAGGCAGCGTAGGATGTTCCATTTCATGCCATAATCGATCGCGACGACGTGTTTCTGCATCGCGCGTTGCGGCAGTACGTGTTCGCAGAACGGGCCGAAGCCTTTGCTCCACTCGAACGCCTTTTCCGGCACGACTTCGCGCACCAGATCGCGGCCCAACATACTCGGAGCGCTCTTCGCTTTTGCTACCAGCGAGGCATCGTCGAGATCGACCGACGACAGCACGCCCATCATCGCACCGCGCACCCGCAGTCGCCGAACGAGCGCCCGCGTGTCGATGCCTTCGATGCCGGTAACATTGTTCGCCGTCAGGTAGGTATTCAGATCGCGATGGCTGCGAAAACTGCTCGGTACTCGCGTCAATTCGCGAACCACGAAGCCTTCGACTTGCACGGTATCGGATTCTGAATCTTCCGCCGTCGTGCCGTAATTCCCGATCAGCGGGTACGTCATCGCGACGATCTGCCCGCGATACGACGGATCGGTGAGGATTTCCTGATAGCCCGTCATCGACGTGTTGAAAACGATTTCACCGGTTTTTTCACCGATCGAACCGAATGCGAGGCCAGTAAACACGGTGCCATCTTCGAGGGCCAATTTAGCAATTGTCGTCATCGTACCTACGGCGTGAAGGTTCCTTCATTGCAAAACAGTTTCATGATAGGAACGGGGCCAGTAGCGGAAAGTGCGAATCCACGTTTATCGGCGGCGCGAAGTGATTCGATACGTTTTGAGGCTCAGAGATACGGGTCGAGCGTCCGTTTTATCCCGGAGTGATTGTAGTGATTCGCTTAGGGTCGCGGACGCGCTTCTTTACCTCGTTGTTCCCGAAGTTTGAACCAAATCCGAAATTTAGCCCCGTTGCCGTAGACGCACCGGGGCGTTCTCGTTTGATAACCCTATGCTTACCGGCGAAACGACAATCCGCGTCCGCTATGCCGAAACGGATCGGATGGGGCTGCTCCACCATGCGAACTACCTCGTCTACTTCGAGCAAGCGCGGACCGACCTGTTGCGGCAGATCGGCGGGAACTACAAGGAACTCGAAGATCAGGGTTACTTCCTGGTACTGACGAAAGTCGAAGTGAAGTACCGCAGCCCGGCGCACTACGACGACCTGCTGACGATCCGCACGACGGTGACGCGGACGACGCCGATCCGGCTCGAACATGCGTACGAAGTCTTCCGCCCCGACGGTACGCTGGTGGCGCTCGGTG
>JAYSKW010000275.1:0-7235 GCA_043726085.1 Limnoglobus sp. | reverse complement strand
TCTCGAAAATACCTACCGTGCCATCAACATCGCGCTCGTCAACGAACTCAAGGTGCTCTACGACCGCATGGGTATCGACGTCTGGGAAGTGATCGATGCCGCGAAGACGAAACCGTTCGGTTTTCAAGCATTTTACCCCGGTCCGGGCCTCGGCGGGCACTGTATCCCCATCGATCCGTTCTACCTGACGTGGGTGGCTCGCCAGTACGGCATGAGTACGCGGTTCATCGAACTCGCAGGCGAGATCAACACGGGAATGCCGACGTATGTCGTGGCCAAAGTCGCGGACGCGCTCAACGATACGGGCAAGCCGCTCAAGGGCAGTCGCGTCGCGATCCTCGGCATGGCGTACAAAAAGGACATCGACGACCCCCGCGAATCGCCCGGCTTCGAGTTGATGGAATTGCTGCTGAAAAAGGGCGCAACCGTCACGTACAACGATCCGCACATCCCGAACCTACCCCCGACCCGGCACTACGCGCACCTCAAAATGGAAAGCCAACCGCTTACCGCCGAGTATCTGCAATCGCAAGACTGCGTGCTGATCGCAACCGACCACACCGCGTACGATTACGGTTGGATCCTCGCCGAAGCGAAGCTCGTCGTCGATACCCGCAACGCGACGAAGAACGTGAGCGAAAATCGCGATCGGTTGGTACGAGCGTAGTGTTACCTTCGGCAGAATCGGTGCCAGCTCCAGGTACTTCCCGATGACGGTCGGCGAACTGCTGCCGACGATCCCGCTCTGGCTTTCCCCCGACCTCCAAGTGATGCTCCCGCTCGAACCGAGTTACTCCGAAACCTGCCGCCTGCTGCGGATCACTTAACGGACACTTCACCAGACGTGATCGGGTTGTGGCCGACGATGTACATTAATATGCCGAGGATCCGATCGACCTCGGAAATCAAATACTCCCGCGTGTCGATCGCCAGTTCCGTGCCGTGAAGGCGATGAAAGAGCCAGTTGTTGCCTGTGGTCACGACGGCCGAGTCGGCAAACGGATTCCGGTCATCCAGCGGAAGTGGCCTCATGCCTTGCGTGGTGATCGTCGCCCGTTTCGTCGCGTCCCCGGTTCGCCCCTGCCGAAAGAGCGCCATCGCCTGATAGAACTCGGCCGTTCCGAAGATGTGGGGATTCTGCTTCTGCGCTTCGAGCAGGGGTGCCAGGGTCTTCTCCGCCTCGCCAAATAAACCACTCCGATATTGCGCCATCCCAAGCGCCATCTGGAAGTAGGCGAGGTTGGGGTTTTTCTGTCCCACATCCACAGCCCGGCGAGCCAGTGTGACGGCGGCGTTGAGTTGGTCCTTGTCTTCGGAAGGGCAAAGGAAGCAGACTTTGGCGCTTCGTTCCGCGATGGTAGGATCCTGCGTCTCCTTCGCAAATTGGAGCGCCCTTGCGACCGTGGCTTTCAGGCGATCGTTCTGGCCGAACCACGCCTGGAGCGCGGCGACTCGAATCGTCAGCAGGGTGTCTTTGGGATTGGCAATGCACTCTTGCTCCCAAAGTGGCACGGCCAGGTCCAGCTTCCCGGCAGTCTGATACGCCTGGGCGAAGTTCTTCATCAGGGCGAGGGTGTGGTCGGTGAGCTTCAGCGTCTCCTCGTAAAGCGGCAGGGCCAGGTCGAGCTTCCCGGCATCCTTATACGCTATGGCGAGATTGTTCATGCTGGTAAGCGTGTGGGGATGGTCGGGGCCGAGCTTGGCTTTCCGCAGATCCAACGAGCGGGTCAAAAGGAGAGGCCGACTGCCGCCTCGCCAACGCCGTGGTAAGCGACACCGACGGTCCGCAGGATCTCGGCCTGCACCAGCGGCTGCCTGGGGAAGCTCGCCTCGATCTTGTCCGGGGCGAGTTCCCTGGCCGCCCGGTCGAGCAGTTCCCGGATGGTGGGATTGAACTTCGCCTCGGCCGCCAGCCCGCCGGCCTTCAGCAGGCTGTCCGCCTGGGCCCTCGTATCGGCCTGGGCCAGCAGCTTGGTCTGCAGGAAGTCCTTGACCGCCTGGGCGATCTGCTGCTCCTGGACGGCCTTTGCTTTTTCCGCTTCCACTTGAACGAGCCGCTCGCCGGCCAGTTTCTCACCCGCCTCGGCACGGCCCTGAGCCTGTTGGGCTTCGCTCTTTTTCGCCTCCGCGTCCAGCTTGGCGATCCGCTCCCCCTCGGCCCGCTCCGCCTCCGCGAATTGAGCCACAACGGCGAGCCGTTCCTGCTTCTTCGCCTCGAATAACCCGACGGTCGTGCCCGCGATGCCCGCCAGCAGAGCGAATAGCACCAGACTCGCGGCGATGACCTGCCCCTTGTGCCGCCGCACGAACTTCCGCAGCCGATACCCGGCACTCGGCGGCCGGGCCTCCACGATCTCGTCCGCGAGATAGCGCTGGATGTCGCGGGCCAGGCCGTTGGCGGTGTCGTACCGGCGGGTGCGTTCCTTTTCGAGGGCCTTCAGCACGACCCAATCGAGTTCGCCGCGCATCTGCTTCGACAGCTTCGCCGGTTCGCTGCCCCGGTTGGCGGCCACGCTCGGCAGCGTGTCGATGGTACTGAGCTTGGCGCTCGGTTTCGGGGCTTCGACTTCGCGGACGATCCGCAGGATTTCGAGCAGCGCCGCCTTGCCGAGACTCTTGCGATCTACCGGCGTTGAGCCGGTCAGCAGTTCGTACAGCAGCACGCCGAGCGAATAGACGTCGCTGCGGGTGTCGATGTCGAGGTTGTTGAAATTGGCCTGCTCCGGGGACATGTACTCCGGCGTGCCGACGACCGCGCCGTGCCCGGTGACGAGCGAATGATCGGTCAGCGACACCCCCGTTGCCTTGGCCACGCCGAAGTCGATGACCTTCGGCACCGGCTTGTCGTCGTAGAGCGCAATCAGCACGTTTGACGGCTTAATGTCGCGGTGGATAATCCCCTTCTGGTGGGCATGTTGAATCGCATTGCACACTGGCACGAACAACTCAAGACGTTGCCGCGGCGTGAGATTATGAGCATCGCAATACGCCGTGATTGGCACGCCCTTGACCAGTTCCATGACGAAGCACGGCCGGTTGTCGTGCAACCCCGCGTCCAACACCTTGGCGATATTCGGGTGATCCATCATCGCCAGCGCCTGACGCTCCGCTTCAAAACGTGCCAGCACCGCCTTCGAGTCCATCCCCGCCTTGATGACTTTGACGGCGACATTCCGCTTCAACGGCTGCGTCTGTTGGGCCATGAACACACTGCCCATGCCGCCTTCGCCGATCGCTTCGATCAGCTTGTATTTACCACCGAGAATCGCGCCGATGCGTTCGTCTCGCCCCGGGTAGTCGACCGTGGCCTGATCGTGGCCGCCGGAGAATGTCACGGTGGCGGCTGGTGGTTGGAGAAACTCGCCGATTTGCTGTTTCGCCGCGAGCAATCGTTCCACCCGTTCGCGCAATTCGGGTTTGCCACGACAGGCTTCGTCGAGAAACGCCGGTCGATCCGCCGTGGCGCGTTCGAGGGCGGCGAAATACAGCGATTCGAGCGGATCGAGATCGGTCATGATTGCCTCCAAAAGGGATTGTCACACCTCCATGCGACGTTGAGAAGCAAAACCCCTCATGCGAATTGCAAAATTATTTGTCGTCGTTCAATTCGCTGAAGAGCCAAGTGCGGGCAAACGCCCAATGTCGCTCGACGGTCGCGACAGAAATGCCCAAACAGACTGCGACTTCGGGAACGGTCATCCCGGCAAAATACCGGAGTTTGACGACGTCAGCTTTCACCGGATCGCGTTCGGCGAGCCGCGAAAGTGCCTCGTCCAAGGCGAGCAAATCGTCGGGCGGAACGGCGGCGGGCAGGTCGAGGAGCACGATGCGATGGCGGCCACCACCATGCTTTACGCAGGCTTTCCGCCGCGCGGCCTCGACGAGAATCCGACGCATCGCTTCGGCGGCGGCGGCGAAAAAGTGACCGCGATTGGCAAATTGCTGATCCCCGTTCATGCGGAGATACACTTCGTGAACGAGCGCCGTCGCGTCGAGCGTCTGCCCCGGCTGTTCGCAGCGCAGTTTCGCATCCGCCAGCTTCCGCAACTCATCGTAAATCAGCGGTAACAACTGCCCGACCGCAGCCGTTTCACGCACTTGATTTTGGGACATGCGAAGATTGTACACGATACGACGACGGATAATGTGCGCGTTCGAGGGAGTGAAATCGCCTCACACGATCCGGAGGTCTCTGCACGCTTGCTCGTAGCTCAGTTCCAGATTTAGCGGAACGACGCATTCGTCACTCAGCCACAGTGGCAACGTCGGTAACGGCTCGCCAACGACCATCGTGTGCGACCACGCTTCCAGTCGTGCCCGGGTACCGCGAGTCACCCATCGGCACGTAGCGGCATAGATGGGCGGCCCATCGGCAGACATCGTCCGATCCGGATGGCCAATAAACTCCATCAATTGGGCGTACAAATTGAATCGGCGTATGGTCACGAGATCCACTACGGTGACGGCAACGCCCTTGCGGAGTAGGGCGGCGCACTTGGCGACGAAAGCCATCCGCGTCTCGGGGCGATCTTGGTTCGCTGGGCTGACGAGTTCGATGGCCGCCACCAATTGTCGTTCGCGCTCCATGTCGTAAATGCGGACTTCGTACTCGTATTCGTCGGGGGGATCGGTATCGACCGCGACGACGGGAAACGTCTTGGTCCACGTGGCGGTGGCCGTTGCCGTGGCGATACCGCCTTCTCCTCGATCGCCCGATTCCCCGAACGTTGGGACATCGTCCGGATCGATTTCCAATGCCCCGATGTCGATTTCCATGGCAGTGCCCAGGTGAACGCGTGGCTCAGCGATGTACTCCGGCGGTAGCAGTTTCGACAACTGCTGGACGATGGACCCCGGCCACATGGCGTGGAAACCTTCCCACGAAGATCGTTTGCTAACGGGGAGTCGAAAATGATCGCGTACCGGCATGGGAACCTCTTTCTGTCAGCCCAAGCAACGTCTGAACCCTCGGCGTTGCTCGATTGAGGGATCATCCCGGCCATGCGCCATTATCGTGCCCGCATGGCGTGAGCGACGACATGCTCCCAATCCATCGCCCACAATTGGGCTGCAACCGGGTGGCTTCTATTCATTACAGCGTGGGCCCGATGTGCCAGGGTGCGAACTCTTCTTCGCCGACGCCGTGGATTTCGCTCTTCGTTTCGTCGATGCCATGTCGGAGATCGTTCGCTACCCTCGGCGTTGCCAGACGGCGGGATCGTCACGGCCATGTCGCACGGCAATGATAATCAATCCCTGCGGTTCCACGCGATAGTACACCACAAAGGGGAACCGCTTGGTCGGACACGCTCGAATACCTGTGACCACCTCACCATAGAGGAGGGGGTTCCATTCGATCTGAGCCACCGCTCGATGCACCGCTTCAAGGAATCGATTTCCTAACCCCACAGATCGCGATTCGTAAATCGTCCGAGCTTCGGCTACATCATCGGCGGCTTCGGCCAGATAAATCACTTGTGGCATCATCGTGCCCGCGTGGCATGAGCAACGACCTGTTCCCAGGTCATCGCCCGCCCGGGATCGGCGGCATGAGCTTCCAGGCGACGATTAAGCTCTGTCAACAACTCCGGGCTTGGTGAAGGACGCCAGTGATTATCCGTGATCTGATCCCAGAGCTGGAAAACCAGTTCGAGTTGGTCTTCGACCGGCCACTCGCGGACGCATTCGAGGGTAGCGGAGGCGTTCACAGTAATCTCCCATAATGACGCAATAATACGAAGTATTTGGTGGTCCCACAATCGGGATGCAACCGGGCGGCGGATTCGGCGACGAAGATCAACCGTGGCCATACCAATTACAGCGTGGGACCGATGTGCCAGGGGGCGAACTCTTCTTCGCCGACGCCGTGGATTTCGCTCTTCGTTTCCTTGCCGCTGGCTACGGCGAGAATCATCTCGAAGATTTCCTTGCCCACCGATTCGATGCTCGTCCCGTGGATGATCTTCCCCGCGTCGATGTCCATGTCGGAAATCATTCGCTCGTAAAGTGGCGTATTCGTCGCCACCTTGATACACGGCGTCGGCTTGCAACCGTAGACGCTGCCGCGGCCGGTCGTGAACACGCACACGTTCGCGCCACCCGCAACGATGCCCGTCATACTTACCGGGTCGTAACCGGGCGTGTCCATGACCACGAAGCCTTTCGTTTTAATTGGCTCGGCATATTCGAGCACCGCCGTCATTGCGGTCGTACCGGCCTTCGCGATCGCCCCGAGCGACTTTTCGTAGATCGTCGTGAGGCCGCCTTCTTTGTTGCCCACCGACGGATTGTTGTTGATTTCCACGCCGAATACGCCGGTGTACCACTCCCACCATTTGATCCGTTCGACGAGCTTTTCTCCGACGGCTTTGCTGACTGCGCGGCGGGTGAGCAGGTGTTCGGCACCGTAAATTTCGGGCGTCTCACCGAGTACCGACGTGCCGCCTTGCTGAACGATGAGGTCCGATGCGTAGCCGAGTGCGGGGTTCGCGGTCACACCGCTGTTGCCGTCGGAGCCACCGCAATTCGTGCCGAGCGTGATGTGCTTCGCCGGGATCGACACGCGATGCACATCGTTGACGCGGGGAAGCATCTCGGCAATCGCCTTGACGCCCGCATCGACGGTTTTGCCGATGCCACCGAGTTCTTGAATGCTCAGATTTAACGGCGGTTGCTTCTGTTTGCCGAGTTGGAACAGTCCGAGATTCTCGTTCTCGATGAGGTGACTCGCTTGGCCGGTTTCGCAACCGAGGCCGATAAGAATGTACGCGGCCACGTTCGGGTGATTCGCGATCCCGGCAAGCGTGCGGTCGAGTTGCTTGTGATCTTCGCCGCCATACGCCATCGCGCAGCCATGTTTGTGAACGATCGGCACGACGCCATGCACGTTCGGATACTGATTGAGAATGCCACTCGCACGCAGTTTCTCGGCCACGTACTTGCTCGTCGCGGCGGAGCAGTTCACGGTGCTGATAATGGCGATGTAATTGCGGGTGCCGTACCGCAGGTGGTCGGCCTTATGGCTACCGCGGTCGTACCCCTCGAAGGTGCGATATTCGGCCGGCGGCGCGGGCGGGGGCGGGGTTTCCGTGGCATAGGCGTAGTCGCGCTCGAACTGCCCGAGCACGACGTTGTGTGTGTGGACGTGTTCGCCGGGCGCGATGTCTTTGCCCGCGAAGCCGATGACTTGGCCGTACTTGTGGATCGGCTCGCCCGCCAGGATCGGCCGCACGGCG
>JAYSKW010000274.1:0-1157 GCA_043726085.1 Limnoglobus sp. | reverse complement strand
ACCAGTATCTGCCCGCGAGCGTGCTGCAATTCCCCGATGGCGAAGCGATGGCGCAGAAGATGCGCGACTGCGGTTTGACCACCGTTACGTTCTATCCATTCACTTTCGGCATAGCGACCCTATATGTTGGTGAGAAGCCACCGGCGGCGACGGTATAATCTCACGGCATCGGAATCGCGCGATGACACAGACTAGTTCTTCCCCGCACCTGCTCATTCGTGCCGCCCGTGGCGAACCGGTCGAACGGCCGCCCGTGTGGGCCATGCGACAAGCGGGCCGCTGGGATCCGGAGTTTCAGAAAATCCGCACGGGGCTATCGTTCTACGAGTTCTCCGAGAACGTCGAAAAGTCCGTGCAGGCGTCGCTCTGCCCGCGTCGTTTCGGCGTCGATGGGATCATACTTTTCTACGACATCACGACGCTCCCCGTGTCGATGGGGATGCCGTTCGAGTTAAAAAAAGACATCGGCCCCGTGCCGAATCGTCCCATCCGCACGATGGCGGACTTACAAACGCTCAACCCGAATCCACCGCCCGAAAGCTACGACCACATCCGCCAACTGCTTCGCCGCGTCAAAGAGGAACTGCGCGGCGAACTCCCCGTGATCGTGTTCGCGGGTTCGCCGTTCACTGTGGCGACATACTGCATCGGCACGGGAAAAGACGTCGACGCGACGCGCCGTTTCGCCGCCGAACATCCCGACGTTTGGCGTGGCTTGCTCGACATGCTGAGTCACGCGACCGGAGGCTTCCTGCGTACGTTGATCGCGGAAGGTGCGGACCTTTACCAACTCTTCGATTCGTGGGCGGGGATGCTGAGCGAAGCCGAGTACGACGAATGGGCACAGCCATACCACACGCAAATTCTGGCTTCGGCCACGGGTGTGCCGCGAATATTATTCGTGAAAGACTGCCCGTATCTGGCGAAGATGGCCACGACGGGTGCCGAAATTATTAGCCTGAGTAGCCATCACGATCTTACGGCAGCACGGCGCGATTACCCGCACCTCGTGTTCCAAGGAAACGTCAGCGAGAAGACGCTCCGCACCGGCACCGTGGCCGAAGTCGAAGCCGCCGTCGCGTTGTGCCTGAAAGCGGGTGGCGGGCAGAAGCACATCGTTAACCTCGGGCACGGCGTCGGCAAGGAAACCCCCGTCG
>JAYSKW010000273.1:0-2199 GCA_043726085.1 Limnoglobus sp. | reverse complement strand
GCGCGGCCAGTCGTCCGGTTCGCACTCGTGGCGTGTTCGATACTTGCAGCGTCGATGTCATCGGTCGAAATCTCAGTTGGCCAAGGAGAGCGCGGGGTGCGGGTTTGCGGCAGCCTGAATGCGATCCGTCAGCGGTCGAAGGCAGGTTTCCCAGTGGTGGTGTTCTTCGACGAACTGACGGCCGGAAATCCCGAGTTCGCGTCGTCGTGCGGGATTGTCGAACAAGCTGGAAACGGCTTCGACCCACTCGTCGGCAGATTCGGCGGATAGCAGATGCGTACCCGGCACGGTTTTCAGTGCGGCGAGCGCGGGAGGTGCTACGACGGTCGCTTTTGCCATTGCGAGTCCTTCGAGCACCTTGTTTTGCAGGCCGCGTGAAAGTCGCATCGGCACGATCGCAACGGCGGCGGCGGCGAGGTGCGGGCGGACATCGGGCACCTGGCCAATCAGCCGAATGCCGGGCCGCGAAGCGAGGGCTTGCACGGCCGCCGTCGGTTTGCGACCGATCAGCCAGTATTCCGCATCGGGGTGTTTCGCACGCAACTGCGGCCACACTTCGTCTGCAAACCAGATCGCCGCATCGACGTTCGGCAAATAATCGAGAGCGCCGACAAAAGCGCACGCGCGTTGCATTGGCACATCGCCCGGCTGGAAATATTCGAGATCGACACCGTTTGTGGCAACCGTGGCGGAACCTTTACCGGCGACGAGATCGAACAAATCCGCTTCCGCACGGCTCACGAGCGTGGCGGCCTCGGCCCATTTCGGTAAATCCGCCTCGACGCTGCGGACTCGCGTGCCTTCCCAGCGATACAGCCACGACTTCGGCCAACTGGTCGTGGCGGCGAAGTCGCACCATTTCTGGCTGTCGAGATCGACGACATCGACGAACGCGGGCACTTTGGCAAAAGTTGGCGTCCGCAAATATGGCACGAGACTCGATGCGGAAATGATCGCCGCGCCGAATGGTTTCTCGCGGTGCCAGCCTTGCACGATGCTTTGCAGTTCGGAAGACCAAAATGCACCTTCGGACAAACTCCGACCACACGCCAGCGAGATGCCCGCCTGAGCGAGTCGGCCAAATCGGCTTGTGGGAACGATCGACACGCGATCGCAAAGTTCGCCGAGTGTCGTACGGGTGTCAGCGCTGACCGGCTCATCGGCGAGGCAAGCGAGATCGACGGTGTGGTGGCGTGCGAGCTGCCGCAGCAGGTGGAAATTGCGGATCCGGTCGCCTTTGTCGGGCGGAAAAGGGACGCGGTGCGTGATGTAAAGTACGCGCGAAGACATAGCACTCTCTGGCCAGTGGGTGAGACTGGCAGCAATCGCTGGAATCGAGAATTACGCTGGCAACAGAGACGTGATGACCTCGGCCTGCGGTGTCGTCACATGACGGAGGAAAACCTCAGCGACGACGTCGCGGCGCGGCAACAGAAACAGCCTGCGCAGCCAGGTTGGGCCGCAACCGGCCGCCTTCATAAGCGTGGCGACGATAATCCGCATATCGAACCAGAAGCTCGAATTTTCGATGTAATAGAGATCGTAAACGACTTTGCGACGCACGCTGAGGAGGTCCGAATCGGCGGGCAGTTGGATCTGCGATAATCCCGTCACGCCGGGCTTCACGAGTAAGCGGTGTGGGTAGCCGGGGACTTCGTCGTTGAGTTTCTTGAGGTCGATCATCTCGGGGCGTTCCGGCCGCGGCCCGACGAGGCTCATGTCACCCATCAGCACGTTGAAAATCTGCGGGAGTTCGTCGAGGTGCGTCTTGCGTAACAGGTTTCCGACCCGCGTGATTCGCGTGTCGTTCTTCTGCGACCAGGCTGGGCCACCGCTGATTTTCTCCACGTTGTAAGTCATCGTTCGTAGCTTCAGGATCTTGTAAGGCTTGCCACCCCGCCCGAGCCGCGTTTGGTTGTAGAAACCGGGGCCATTCGACGACAAGCGCACGAGGGCGTACGCGAAGCCAATCAGGAGCAAAGCAAATGGCAATATGGCGACAGCGATCAAATAATCGATAACGGACTTCGATGCCGCGTACCACGAATTATCGGGCACGACATGCACTGCGAAAGTGCTGGGGAGATTATCGATTTCTGGCCACAACGTGCGACACGTTTTCGGCAGAATCGGATTGTCCGATGTACTAGTGCTATTGGGGGGCATTGCCACGAGGGCCTCAAGGGTGCGTATCATTGG
>JAYSKW010000272.1:0-3462 GCA_043726085.1 Limnoglobus sp. | reverse complement strand
CAAAAACGCGACGGACGCATACGGGTTCTCGGCGAGTTCGTTGCCCTTGCGGCTATCGTAATTGCTGAAAAACGTGAAGCCACGCTCGTCGGTGCCCTTTAACAGGACGAAGCGAACCGATGGCCGACCTTCGAGCGTGGACGTGGCGAGTGCCATCGCGTTCGGCTCGGGTAAGTTCGCGGTCACGGCGATCTCGAACCAACTCTTGAAGAGCGCGAACGGGTCGTCGCCCGCCTCCGCCTCGGATAGCCCACCCTGCATGTAGTCTTTACGCAAATCGGCAATCGTCATCGTCACCCTCGGTTGTCGAGAAACGCGAGTACGATGCGGATCTGCTCGTACGGGATTTCTTCGTTGAGTGCCAGAAACACCGGCTTCATCTTGTCGTTGCCGTGAACCTCGGCGGCGGCCGCCACGCGCTCGCAGATCGCTTCGGACACCCAGCGGAACGGCGATGGCGGACGCTCGATGCGAATAAAGTCGGCGAGGAAATCGCATACCGTCGAGCGACTGAGCCCCGTTCGCGCGACGGCTTCGTCGATGCTCGCACCCGCGCGAAACGCCTCGAACGACTCGAGCTTTCTTGGGGTCAACTTACCCGACACCGGTGCGGTTCGTACTCGCATGGATGGCGTCGTGGGCACATCAATTGTTAGGGCACGCTTTTGCGATTGTTCCACAATGGCGTTGAGAAACGTCTGCCCGAACTCGCGCAGCTTCTGTTCGCCGACGCCGGAGATCATGTGCATTCGTTCCAGCGTACTGGGCCGGGCACGCGCGAATTCCGCGAGTACGGCATCGGTAAAAACCTGGTACGGTTGCACGCTAATTCGCGCGGCCTCGTTCCGACGCAACACGCGCAGATACTCGAACAACTGCGGATCGGCCCCCTCGGGTAATGTCTCCGGACCAGCTGCGGGTGCATGGGTGCCGGGTGTCGAAGTCGACTTGCGGACGAGGCAAATGAGCCGCACCGTCCGCGTGCCACGCAGGACTTCCCACGATGCCGCATTCAGCTTGAGTATCGGGTAATCGCCCTCGGACTGAACGAGAGCGTCTTGCCCCATGATCTGGTAAATCCAGTCGCGCAAGTCCGCTTTCGAGGGGTCGTGCAAGATGCCATACGTGGAGAGTTTGTCGTGCCCTCGGGATCGCACCGACTCCGTGGATGCCCCGCGCAAAACATCGATCACGTGGTTGATGCCGTAGTTTTCCTTGACGCGCGCGACGCACGACAGGATCTTTTGCGCGATCACCGTTGCGTCGGGAACATCTTGCGTGTCGCCGAGGCACAAGTCGCACGCACCGCAATTCCCGCGGTCGTAGCGCTGGCCGAAGTAATTAACAATCGCTTTGTGTCGGCAAATCGCACCGCGTGCATAACGCGACATTTCATCGAGTTGATCGAGCGTCGCGGCGGTGATTTCCGGCGCGACATTCGCCTCGGATGCCGATTTTTGAATGATCGAACGCAGTGCCATGACGTCCGCACCGGAGTACAGCAACACGCACTCGCTCGGCAAACTATCGCGACCGGCACGCCCCGTTTCCTGCTGATAATGCTCGATCGATTTCGGCACCGCCGCATGGATCACGAACCGCACGTTCGAGCGATCGATGCCCATTCCGAAGGCGATCGTGGCAACCACGACATCGGCTTCTTCCGTCGCGAACGCATCGTGGTTCCGCTTGCGTTCGTTCGGGTCCATCCCCGCGTGATAGCGCACCGCTTTATATTTCCGTGCCACCAGCGCCGCCGTCACGCTGTCGACATCTTTCCGTCGCAAACAGTAGACGATGCCCGCGTCGCCGGGATGGCGGTCGAGGACTTCGCGAATCTGGCCGATGAGTTCGACTTGCGGAATGACGCGGTACGTGAGGTTCGGGCGATCGAAGTTCCCGATGAGGATTTGCGGATCGTTCAAGCCGAGTTGCAATACGATGTCGCGCCGGACTTGTTCGTTCGCAGTGGCAGTGTAACCGTGGATCGACGCTTGCGGGAAGAACTCGCGGAGGCGACCGAGTTGGCGATATTCCGGGCGGAAATCGTGCCCCCAGTGGCTCACGCAGTGCGCTTCATCGATCGCGACAATCGTGGTGCCCGCCGCCTGCAACATGCGATGCGTATCGGTATTCACGAGGCGCTCGGGAGAAGTAAAAACGAGCCGAACCCGCCCCGTGCGAATGTCTTCCATCGCCTGCGTCCACTCGGCCGTCGTCAACGAGCTATCGAGCCGAACGGCATGGACGCCGTTACGGGCAAGGCCGTCGACTTGATCTTTCATGAGCGCAATCAGCGGCGAAACGACGACCGTTAGCCCGCCACGATAGATCGCCGGTGCCTGATAACACAGCGATTTCCCGCCACCTGTCGGCAGCACAACGAGCGAATCGCGATGTTGTAACACCGCCGCAATCGCCTGTTCTTGCAACGGACGCAGTTCGCGAAACCCCCAGTGTTTCGCAATGAGATCGAGCAAGTCGGTGGGAAGGGCATCAGCAGACATAGAACCGTCGGGGAAGAGGACTGCTGAGGTAGAGCGATGTCAATCGTATGCAGTTGTGCATTCTCTGCACAATTATCAGCTAATTGTAGAACATCGTCGCGTCTGAGCAACTCGAGTCAACGGTCGCGAGATAAGAATGCATGAAACGCGCAGCAAGATCAGGGGGTTGACGATACCCTTTGCACCGTGAGTCGCTGACATAACTCTGTCAGCACTTCGCCGTCGCTTGGGTAATCGGTGGGTACGAGTACGCGGAGTGGGATTGGGACTTCGTCCATCCGGTAGCCGGTGCCGGGGCGATGGATGCCGTAAACGGCGGTGATGAACGTGACGCTCGCGGGCACCGGGCAGATGTTTCCCGGCGAATCGAGAACGATCGTCGGGATCGTTTTTAAGTGATCGCGTGCCGCCTGCGGCAGGTCGTTCGCAGTCTCGCTGCCGACGAGCAAACACGCGTCGGCCTCTTTGCGAGCGAGTAAGTCCGGCCCTGTAAACTCGCCGGGGTTGTAGCGCGGATACCCCGCACTGAAGTTCACGCCGAACGGGTAACCGGTTTGCCACGTCAGCACCGAATCGGCCCCCGCGACGTCGCCATAACGTCGCATTCTCCGCGCATAAAATCGCGTGTGGTCGTTCAGATCGGTCACCAATTGCAACAACGCTTCGACCGTACGGTGCGCGAGTGGCCCTTGCGTGATACCCATTCCGAAGAAGACGATCCCGAACCGGCAACTCTTCATTCGCTCGATCAATCCCTGCAAATCGGCTCGTTTTGCAGTCGATTTGCCTGCCAGCATCAGGCGCAACTCCCAGAACGCTTCCCAATCGCGATCCGGTTCTATGCGAATAAACAGGTCGGCCGCCTTCGCCGATTCGGTTTCCTCACGGTCGACGACCACGATGAATCGGCCCGGTTTCGGCGGGCAGTAGCGTTCGCGGTGACGGGGGTGTGTCA
>JAYSKW010000271.1:0-3871 GCA_043726085.1 Limnoglobus sp. | reverse complement strand
CGGCGAGCAGACCGTAGTGCGTCGGCTCTAACTTCCACCGGCTGACTTCGCTGAAGCCGATCGACTTACCGCCGATTTCGTATTGGTCGTAGTTCAAGTCGCCGAAGGCGATCGCCTGCGATGGGCACGCCGACTGGCACGCGGTCTTGATTTCGCCGTCCTTGATGATCGGACGCTTGCTGCGTTCGTCCTTCAGGCGACCGGGGTTGTCGTGTTCGCGTTCGGCTTCGATCTCGGCATTCCGGATGCGTTGCACGCAGTACGTACACTTCTCCATCACGCCGCGGGTGCGGATCGTGACTTCCGGATTGTTCATGAGGCTCGTCGTCGTGCCGGTCGCGTAGTTGGCGTACTGAATGAAGTTGAAGCGACGAACCTTATACGGGCAGTTGTTCGCACAGTAGCGGGTACCCACGCAGCGGTTGTAGGCCATGTCGTTCAGGCCATCCGCACTGTGCACGGTCGCACGGACGGGGCAAACCAGTTCGCACGGAGCTTTCTCGCACTGCTGGCAGTTCACCGGCTGGAAGTGCGTCGTCACCTCGGAGGTGCTCGCCTTCAGCGCTTCCCAGCGGTCCTTGTCGTCGATCCGCTTCGTGCCGCCGACTTCGTCCTTGATCGCGAAGTAGCGGTCGAGGCGAATCCAGTGCATGATGCGACCGCGTGTGACTTCGGTCTTGCCGATCACGGGCACGTTGTTCTCGGAGACGCACGCGGTAATGCACGCATTGCACCCGGTGCAGGCCCCGAGGTCGATCGCCATCGCCCAACGGCGATATAGCTTGTTCGGCTTGTGGTCGTCGACGAGCGTGAGCGGCAACAAGCGGGCATCGTGAACGTGTTCTTGATGCCCTTCGCCTTCGTGCTTGTGTTGGTTGTTCTTGTAGCCATCGTCCTTGTAGGTGATCGCGAGGCGTTCGCGTTCTTCGGGCGTGCCGGGTAACAGCGACCGCATCAGGCCCTTCTCGGCCGCCGATGCGGGTGGGTTGTCAGCGAAGTCGAAGGCGTGCTTCGTGTGATTGTCGATCGCCTTCTTCTCGGCGCGAGCTTGTTCGAGCGTGCCGTGACGGGCGGGGCGACGGCCTTCCATCGCGTGCTGGCCTTGCGTACAAGCGAGAATGTACTTCTCTTCGGTTCGCTTCGCACTCTCGAGCGGCTTGATCCCCGGCACCAGCCAAAGGCCCGTCGAGTTCCGTAACTTGTAGGCGTTGAAGCCGGTGCCCATCGCGACCGTACCGGCGTTCTTCTCGCGGCCATACCCGACGTGCAAGGTAATCACATCGTCGGCGTGTCCGGGTAAAATCCAGACCGCGACTTTGAGTATCTGCGTACCGACCTTCAGCTCGATCATGTCGACTTCGCTGCGGCCGTGTTCGCCGGCGGTCCACTTGAAGGCGATCTCGCACTTCAGCTTCTCGGCCGTCGCGGGGCTGACGATTGCGGCGTTGTCCCACGTCAAAAGCGTGATCGGCTTCGGCGTCTCTTGCAGCCAGCCGTTGTTCGCGAACCGGCCATCGAACAGCGTCGGATCGGCCCGGAACTGCAACTCGATCTCGTCCGCTTTCGTTGCCGGTGCGGGCGACTTCGCAACCGCGTCCGACAGCTTCAGTTCGACTTTCTTCACTGCGGCGGCGCTGTCCGCAACCACGCCGGTTTCGACCGACTTGTGCCAATAGCTATCGAATGTGCCCGCGAGTTTCTTCGCGTTGAACGCGTTCGAGTAGGTTTCCTGCACGAGGCCGAGCGTCGTTTGATACGCCTTGTTCAGCACCGTGGCGAGCACTTCCAGCACCGACTTCGCACCGTGAAGCGGCGCGATCAGCGGTTGCTGAATGCTGACGGTTCCTTCGTAGGAACGGGCATCGCCCCAGGCTTCGAGGTAGTGCGCTTCGTTGATGTGCCAATCGCACAGCACGCCGGTTTCGTCGAAGTAAGCACCGACGTGAACCTTGACCGCCTTCGACGCTTTCAGCACCTCGGCGAACGCGAAGTCGGCGGGGGCGTTGAACGCGGGGTTGCCACCGAAGACGAACAACGCTTCGACTTTGCCGCCCTTGAGTTCCTCGGTCAGCGTCTTGAGTGCGGCGGCACCATCGGCGATGCTGTCGGCATCGGGGCCATTGAGTCCCGTTTGCACCGTTTCCGTGAACGCGATCGTCGTGCCAATCGCACCGAGTTTCGCGTGAATCGCATGAACCAAAGCGTGCGCGATGGCGGAGAGGCTGTCCCCCGCGATAATCGCCGCCTTCGCTCCGGCCTTCTTCAGGTCCGCTGCCACGGGCTTGATCCACGCCTTCGCGTTCGCGGGCAATGTGCCAGCTGCGGGTGTCCCCGCAACGCCGAGTTCCTTCGCCAGTTCGCGGAGGAACGATTCGATTTCCGTAGGCTTCAGCGGCAGGCGGTGATCGGCCACGCCACCGGTGCCGGTCGTCATCGACTCGACCGCGTAGATGCGGCTGAGGCCGTTAAGCGTCACGCCGTCGCCAGCCTTCTTGTCGTGCCCAATGCGGACTTTGCGGCGGCTCATCGCATCGCGGGCATAGCGAACGCCACCCACACCCGTACCGAGGAAGTCGGCTTCGAGCGACAGAATCACATCCGCTTTCTCGAAGTGATACACCGCGTTTGCATATTCGCCGAACGCAAGCTTAATTCCGTTGTTCGCATTTTCACGGCCGATTGGCTCGTATTGCAGCCACTTCATCTCGGGCAGCGACAGCTTCAGTTCCGTCATCAGTGCGGCGATCGTCGGCGAAGTCGAGGCTTCGGACAACACGCGGAAGCCTGCGCCCTTCTTCAACTTCTGTGCGGAAATGATTGTGTTGAGCGCCGACTTCGCCTTTTCCCACGTCGTCGTGGTGCCGTTGTAGCGTACTTCCTTCGAGCGATCCGGGTCGTAAAGCCCGAGTACCGAGGCTTGTGCGAACAAGTCGGTCGAACCGAGACTCGCGGGGTGCGATGGGTTGCCTTCGGCCTTGATCGGGCGGCCTTCGTGGCTCTTGACCAGCAAGCCCGAAGCGTAACCACCGATGGACATCGCCGTGGCAAAGAACAACGGTACGCCGGGCGTGATCGCTTCGGGTTTGTTGACGTATGGAATAATCTTGTGGCTGGAAGCGGGCTTCAGCGACGGGTTACACCCGATGGCACCCGCGAGCGCAATCGACGCGCCCATCAGCTTTAACGACTGACGGCGCGTAACGGGGTCGAGCCATTCCGGTGCATCTTCCGGGAACTCGTCCTTCATCAGCTTCTGAAACTCGGGCGACCCCATCCACTGGTCGATCCCATGCCAAAGCTCCGGTGCAGACGTGCTTGGCCCCGCACCCGTCGCTTCGTTCGTATTGTCGAATTCGAGAGCCATTTCGCTACCTCGATGTCTTGCCGCGTAGGTTAAGCGTCGGGGACAGCGTCGCCCGACGAGGATTTTGCGTTTAGCGGTGGCAGATCGAACAGTTGGTGAGTGCGGCCTTGTTGCGAACGACGTATTTGTCCTTCAGCATCCGCCCGAGTTCCATCTGCGATGTCACCGCAATCGGCTCGCCGTCGTTGTCGATCGTCGAACAGACCGTTTCTTTCACCGTGTACTTCTTGCCGTTCTCGACGATGTCACTCAACGTCCTGGCTTCGTATTCCGGCGTATATGGCGTCACGACGCGATCTTTCAAACTCTCCACATTCGTCGTGCTGTCGAACTTCTGTTTCACCACGAATTGCGGCTCTTTCGGCGACCACGGCAGGTTGAAGATCTCCGACTTCGGACGCAGGTTCTTCTCGGGGTTGCGGTGACAGTCGAGGCACCACTCCATCAGCAGCGTTTTCGACTGGTAAACCAGCGGCATCTGGTCGATGCGTTCGTGGCACGACACGC
>JAYSKW010000270.1:0-14254 GCA_043726085.1 Limnoglobus sp. | reverse complement strand
CGTCACCGTATCCGGCATCGAGCGATCATCTGGGATCGCCAGTCTGAGAATCCTTTACCGAGATACGCCGCGCCCAGATTGTTCATGATCGAGTTCGTCGCGTATGCGCCGCGAAGGGAATGCGATCGTGGCGATGCCTCCCGGCCGCGGTGGATCGACTTCGCGTATCCACGTCATCGTGTCGCGTATCGACATCGTATGCTTCCGGATCGCGGCGGTCGGCGTGTCTCCGGTGATCAGTTCGTAAAGCAGCACCCCCAGCGAAAACAGATCGCTCCGTGTGTCGATGCCATCGGTTGCGAGCCACGTCTGTTCGGGACTCATGTACTCGAGCGTTCCGACGAGCAACCCCTGTTCGGTATGTCGCTCGACACCGGGATCGATCGCTCGTGCTACGCCAAAGTCGATCACCTTCGGCACGAATTGATCGTCTTGCTGGACGACGAGCACGTTTGAAGGTTTGATGTCGCGATGAATGATCCCCTTCTGGTGCGCGTGCTGAATCGCATGGCAGACCTGTTGAAACTGCAATAATCGCGTTCGCAGATCGACATCGTGCGACTCCACAAACTTCGTGAAGGTCGTACCGTGTAACAGTTCCATCACGATGAACGGGCGGTCGTCCGCACTGACGCCCGCATCGAACACTTTTGCGATGTTGGGATGGTCCATCCTCGCCAGAGTTTCTCGTTCCGTCACGAAGCGTGCGCGAAGTGTCGGCGAGTCGAAACCGACCCGGAGCAACTTCACTGCCACTTCGACGTTGAGCCGCGGATGGCTGGCGCGATAGACCTGGCCCATACCCCCACGACCGACTTCTTCGAGCAAAACGAAATCGGCTACTCGACGGGGCATCGCTGCCAGAGCGTTCCCTGTAGCCGTCCCATTCTGGATCGAAGCCGAAACCGCGCGATCGAGCGCAGACGGCGTCGGCGCGAATATTCGTTCGTGGCGAATGTCGGGAAAGAGGGTTTTGTTTTTCGAGACGACTTCGATTCGCGATAGACAGGTTTCGCAAGTGCTGAGATGGGAATCGACGTTCGCGGCCACGGCGTCGTCGAGATCGCCTGCCGCGTAGCGGATCAGCGTTTCGTCCAGCGGGCATTGGGCAACGAACATGTTTACATTCCCCTGGTTCACGCGGTCGGCAGGATCCCCGCGAACGATGGATCGTCGACGACCCCGAGATCGGTCAGCTCCTGTCGCAGGCGTTTGAGAATGCGGAACCTTGCCTGATGGACCGCATTTGCCGCCATTCCCAGATCGAGCGCGACATCGCGAGCCGATTGATCGAGTACGACGGTTCGCCAAAACGCCTGCCACGTGTGCGGTTCAAAATCGACTCGAATCCGTTCGATCGCCCGTTCGATCATCGCCGGCGGTTCTTCGGCAGCGTCTTCCGGCATCTCCATGTCGGGCAGATTGTTCAAGGCAATCTGGGCATTCGTACCGCCGGCTGCAACGGCGGAATCGTGGCGACGACGGGCCAGATCGAGAATCTTGTTTCGCGTGATCGTCCAGAGCCAGCCGCGAAACGTACCGGAATCGTTGTCGCGGTGGAAGCATTCGAGATTCGTACTGACGCTCATCCACACGTCCTGAACGATGTCTGCTGCGTCTTCATCCGGAAGCCCGAATCGCTTCGTCCAGATGAAGATCGAACTGCTATAAAGTTGCACCAATCGCCGCCACGCGACGGGATCTTGCCCCTTCGCCATCCCGAGCAAGGTCAGCGAAGTCTGTTCACTGTTAGTGGATAACCTTTCGTTCATGCCACTATCGTATCAAGTTCGAGTGGTGAGTGGCGAATCCCTTTCGGACTGTCGTCACTTAAGACTTTCCCGCTATCCCACGAATACGCCGCCGTTGAAGCCGCTAATCGAATCGAAGTCGAACTGCGTTGTCGGCGTGCCACTCGGCCCGATGTTCTTGCCGAGGTAGCCCGTTACGCGCGACCCGGCCCCTGCGCCGGAACCGACGACGAGGTCGGCACGATTGTCGCCATCGAGATCCTTCACCGCGACGCGAATGCCGCCACGACTGTCGACGTTGCCGCCGAAGAAGTTCGCGAGGTTCACGTACTCGTTGTTCAGCAAACTCTTGCCGTCGAACGCCAACACCCGCGGCCCGCCACCCGGTCCGCCACCTGCAATGAGGTCCGCGAAGCCATCGCCGTTAAGATCGCCCGCTGTGACGAAGATGCCGTTGCGTAAGGCTTGCTCGAACGCGAAGAAGTCGCCGAAGATTTTGACGGGTGTACCCGCAATTGACTTGCCATCGAAGCCTGCGACCCGTGGCCCGCCGCCGAAGCCGGCGACGACGATGAGGTCGGCGACGCCATCGCCAGTCATGTCTGCAATCGCCGAACGCGCCCCGCCACGGAAATTCGTATCGTCGATACCGAAGAATGCGGTGAGCTTCGGGAAGCCGACCGCCCCACTGTAAACATCGACGCGCGGCCCGCCGCCTTCATCGGGCGTGATCGCGAGATCTGGAATGCCGTCGCCGGTCACATCGCCTGCCGAAACGTAAACTCCACCCGTAAACGAGGCTTCAAATGGATCGACGCTGAACAGTTCTGCCTGCGTTTTGCCGTCCAAAATCACGACGCGAGTGGCGCGGCCCGGCCCCGTACCGACGATGAGATCGGCTACGCCATCGCCGTTGAAGTCCGCCGTCGCGGTGCGAACGCCACCCGTGAAATTACCGAAGGGTGCGACGGAGAATCGCACGCTACTATCGGGGTTCGACAGCGTTGCCGAACCCGCACCGACATCGGCACCGACTGCGAACTGCGGGAACCCGATAAGGACGGGACTCACTGTTGTTGGCGGCGGTGCGCTGATCGTGACTTGGAACGTGTCGGTCGCGATCGCGCCTTGTGCATCCCGAACGGTGAGTGAAAGAATCGCGGTTCCGAACTGCCCGGCAACGGGGGTGAAGGTCACGGTTCGGTTCGCACCGCTGCCGCCGAGAATCACGTTGTTTACGAGCGTCGTGTTGTTCGATTGCGCCGTCTCAACGAGGCCATCGGCGGTCGTTTCCGCATCGCCTACGGTGAACGCAATCGGCCCGATGGTGCTGCCGTTGCTGGCCTGATTCGCCACGTCGCTAATCGTCGGCGGTGCGTTCAGTGGCGGTGGTGGGGGCGGCGGTGGCGAAGTCGGATCGACCGTCACCGCGAAGGTATCCGTGGCCGTGTTGCCGTTGCCATCTTGCACCGTGAGGGTGATCGTGGCCGTGCCACTTTGACCGGCGATCGGCGTGACGAGCACCGTTCGGTTCGCGCCACTGCCGCCGACAATTACGCTCGAAATCAGCGTTGCGTTGTCCGCAAGACCGGTGACGACCAAACTGCCGACGGGCGTTTCGATGTCGTTGACCGCGAACGCGAGCGGCCCGACGGCGGCTCCGTTCGTCGACTGGTTCGCGACATCGCCGATGCTCGGTGGCGTGTTCAGCGGCGGGGGTGGCGGCGGTGGGGAAATCCCATCGGCCACCGTCACCTGATACTGCGCCGACGAGGAACCGTCGTCGTCCGTCACCGTGACCGTCGCGGTGAACGTGCCGGCTTTGCTGAACGTGTGCGTGCGATCCGGGAACGCGCCGGTGATGTTCTGCTGGAACGGAACGACCGGACTGCCATCGTTCCAATCGACGCTCACGGTCCACGGTGCATCGGCACCCGGATCGGTGAAACTGCCGAACTGGAACGTCTGCGCGAGGCCGGTCGTGGCCGTCTGGTTATTCGCTTTGCTAACGACGGGGAGCACATTGGCGACCGTCACCGCGAACGTCGCGACGTTGGACGTGCCATCGGCATCGTTTGCAGTAATCTTCGCCGTGAACGCGCCATCTTGGGCGTACGTGTGAAGTTGTTTTGCGAGCGTGCCGACGGCGGCTTGCGTGAATTTCGTGTCCGCCGTGCCATCGCCCCAATTGACCGTGAGGCTGTAGTTCCCAGAGTTGTTGCCATCCGACAGGCTGCCGAGGCCGAACGCAACCGAAGCGCCTTCGTTGGAAGTTTGCCCGCTCGGTGCCGTGAGTAGCGGCGGCGTGGGTGGCGTGTTGATCGTCACGTTGAAGGTGTCGGTCGCGGTCGCCCCGTTGAGGTCGGTGACGGTGAGCGTGATCGTGGCCGTGCCGAACTGGCCGCTTGCGGGTGTCAGCGTCACGGTGCGATTGCCATCGGTGCCGCCGAGGACGAGGCTGCCGGTGGGGAACAGCGTGGCGTTCGACGATTTCACACTGACGGTGAGGTTCGCCAAAGCCGTCTCTGCGTCGTTGATCGTGAATGCCACCGGGCCGATCGGAATGTTGACGAGCGCCGACTGGTTGCCGACATCGCTGACCGTCGGCGGCGTGTTGACGATCGCCTGTGGCTCGCTGTAGATGAAGTCGTCGAAGACGACGATGTCAACGAAGGTCGCTGCATTAAGATCTGTCGGCCCAATGGGCGTGTCGCCCGCTTTCAGAACCACTTTTGCGATTCGCTCGCCTTGCGTGAAGTTCACGCCGAGGAACGACAGGCCGTTGTCGGCGACTTGCGGTCGGAAGACTCCGAAACTCTTCCCGGCTGCGTCGAAGTACTCGATCGTCGAGGTAATATCGACATTGACGAACACGGCCCCGAAGCCGCTCACCGTTGCCGGGATGCTGGTGCCGGGCACGAAGAACTTGACCTCGTAGGCGTTATCGCCGAGCGTCGTGAACAGCCGCTGGGCGGAGAACGGCTGGAAGATGCCGGGGTACTGCGCGTTCAGGTTGCCGAACTCGACCGGCGTGCCCGTCGGGTTTGCGGCATTGGCACTCACCTGGAAGCCCGTTCCCTTGGAACCGGCGGCGAACGAAAACACGGCCCCGCGTGGCGACGTGCTGTTGAAGAAATCGGCGGGCAGGTTGTTCGGTGCGGACTTCGCATCCGGTACGCCGTCCCAGTTGATCTCGCGGCGACCGTTCGCAAACGAACCGGCTTTGTTCGCGTTCAGCGTGCCGAGGTCCGTGCGGAAGGCATCGACGGAAGCCTGAATCGACGCCGGGTCTGCACCAGCCGAAGAGCGAATCGTCGGAAGTGGATTGACGGTGATGCGATAGTCTTCGACTTCGCCATCGGGGAACTGACCGTCCGACGTAGCGAGGCTACCCTGACTGCTGACGCGAAACCGAGCGATCGTCGGTCCGACTTTCGCATCGGCCGGAACCGCGAACGGCAGTTCGTTGAGTAGGTTGGTCTGAACTTGACCAATCGCGGACTCGCCACCGTCGAGAAAATCGCCGTCGCCGTTCCAGTCGAAAAACGCGGTCAACAGCGATACCGCAGCGGCTCCGTTCGGATCAGTCAAACCGAACCGAATCGTGGTGGTCCCGCCTGCCGTGAACGCACCGAGGAACGTCGCGCCGTCGTCGTCGGTGGCGGCATCGGCGTTCGCGGACGGTTGGCCATCGGCTTCGACGTTGCGCGTCGTGCCGAGGAACGGGCCGACCGCCGTGTGCCGTGCGCCATTGTTCGCCAGCGTTGTGCCGAAGCTGTCCGGTGCGTCGCCGAAATCGAGGAGTGGCGTAACCGACTGCGGCTCGCCGTAGATGAAGTCGTCCATCGCGACGAGGTCAAACACCCCGGCCTGCGAGATGTCTCGCTGCGTCGTGCCGAGCGGCCCGTTCCCTGAGATGATCCGCACCTTCGCGATGGTGATGCCGCTCGTCGCATCGAACGATGCCCCCGCGAACGAGAGTGCAGCGTTCCCTGCCGTGGCTGCCACGCTCTGCTTGAAGATCGACACACCCGCCACGTTGAAGAATTCGATCGACGTGCTGGTGGCGTCGTCCACATCCGTGAACACGGAGCCGAAGCCACGAACCGTTGCCGGGAGCGTCGTACCCGGTACGAAGAAGTTCACATCGACGACGTTGCTGCCCTGAGCGGTGAAGAGCCGTTGGGCCGTGAACGTGGCGAAGTTCGTGTCGTAACCGCTTTGAATATCCGAGAATCGTACGAGGTCCGGGTCGGTATCGGTTGGGCTGTCGTTATCCTGGCTGACGAGCACGCCGGTACCGGGCGTGGCGAACACGGCCCCGCGCGGCGACGTGGGAGTGTTGAAGAAATCCAGCGGCAGATTCGTCGGCGACGACTTGCTGTCCGGCACGCCGTCCCAGTTAATCTCGCGGCGGCCCGTCTCGAACGAGCCGAGGACGTTCGGGTTCAACTTCCCGCCGAGGTCGGCGCGGAAAGCATCGACCGCCGCCTGAATCGCCGCCGCATTCGCGCCGGTGGCATTGCGGGAGATCGGAGGGGGCGGTTGCAACTCGAAGGCACCGATATCGATCGTGCCGCCGAAGATGCGAACGAACGGCGAGCCGCGCTGGTCGCTGGTCAAACCGGCGGCGGCAGCGTTATTTCCCTTGTCGATGGCGGGACTACCGACGAGCAAGGCGAAGGTCTGTGTCGGCCCACCGTTGCTGGCGATCGCTCCGAGTTTGGCGTCGGCGACACCGACGATGTTGCCATTGACGCCGTTGACGAAGCCACCGGCGGTGGCGGCGTCGCCGATGAGATTATTGCTGCTGGCCGGCGCGAAAGCGCTGGAAAGATCGTGGGCCGAATTGTCGGGCTGGGTATTGCCGACGACGATCGTGTTGTTGAGAAGCATGAGCGAACTCGCATTGAGTCCGCTCCCCCCACTCGTTGCACCTGCCGTATTCGCAATATTGAAGGCAATCGTACAGTTCGTGATGGTGCCACCGCTGTTTGCGTTGACGCCGCCGCCATTGGTACCGGCTTTGTTGTTGCTGATCGTGCAATTCGACAACGTCAGCGGTCCGGTGGAGAGGATTCCTCCGCCAAAAGTCGTCGTGATATTGTTCTCGATCGTGCAATTCGCGACAGTGAGATTATCGCCGTTATTGTTAATGGCACCGCCGGAAGTGCTGTTGCCGCCCGAGAGTGTCAGGTTTGTCAGCGAAACGATAATCGCCGCCGCGGTGCTGTCGTTGATGGTGAAGATGCGACTGGCATTGTTGCCGCTAATGGTGATGCCGCTGGTGCCGGCGAGTCCGCTGATGCTCACGGCTTTCGACACCAGGAGTTCGCCACCGGTAAGCGTGATTGTCTTTCCCGCCAGACTCGTATCGAATGGAATCCGGTTGTTGGTGCCGAACTTGCCGGTGATATTGGCGAGTTCCTCGGCACTAAAACCGGCACTGCTGCCAGCATTCACAGCCGCGACGGCCTCCCGCAGCGTCAGCAGGCTGTCGGCGTGATTGATGCCGTCCAAGTTCGTGTTGACGGTCAGCGCCGCCGGTACGTCCCGGCATTCGAGTTGCACGAGGTTCGGACGGAAGAGCGGCTTGCGAACGGTTCGCGATTTGCGACGGAACATGGCAGACATCCTGGAAAGCGGAGAAGCGGGCGACACTGGTACAACGCAAAACTCTTACGCGGAAATGTCACTCACACGATTGTTCAAAGTCAAAAGCGAAACGCGATCTGACGTAATTCAGTTTGGCGAGGTACCCGTAGGTCGCGCGAAATCGTGCGTAGGTCACGCCAAATGACGCGTCGCTTTGCGTGAAAACGACGCCTCGCAACCATCAAAACGGCTGCGAGGCCCCGAACGAATCAGTTGATGATCAACCCTTTGAAGCGATAGTCCACGGTATTGTTGCCGCTTCGCAAGAAGCGCAGTTCGGTTTTGGGTTGGCCGTTCGTGCTCACCGATTGCTTGTTGGGCCTCACGACGAGCGTATCGGACCCGATGAACCGTGCGGTATCGATGGCGGCGGCGGCACCTTCGAGGAAGTTTTGAAACCCGCCCGCCACGCCTCCGCCGTCACCATTGAAAGTACTAGCAATGTCCCCGGCCACGTCGGCAAGCCCGCGTAGCAAACTCACAACAGCACCCCGAACGCGACTGTCATCGTCGAAGACACCAACGCCGATTGCGATTTCGTTCGTCGCTTGTGCGGTCGCGTTCGCCGCTGGCCAGAATTGCGAATCGCGGGCGTTGAAGTTCCGCGTATTCCCTTTTTTGATGTCCTTGTAAGTACTGCTGACGTTACTGAAACCAGTCGTACCCGATGCCACGAGGACCGTGTAAAAGATTTCGTCCTTCAGTGCGTCTGCCGGATTCACGCAAGTGAACTGCGTGAACCGCACGCTCGATACCTTGGGTGCATTGGCCGCCACGTCTGCCGGAACAGGCTGCCCGATCGCCGCGAACTGTCTGGCATTTTGTGCCGTCAACGGAGTATTCGGAGTCAACTGACTGTTGACTGGCCCGAGAATCTTCGTGCGAACGGTAGCGGGGATTTTTTCCCAGTTCTTTACGTAGTCCGTCAACGAAGCGCCGGGGATTCGAGCGAGTCGCGCGAAGGTTTTCGCTTCGAGTGGGCCGACTGGTTTCGCCCCCTTGAGGAATCGACGGACTTGATGAATCGTCATGGCTAAGAGCGGCGAGCCACCCTTCTTTTCGAGGCTCGTGCCGATTTCCTGGGCTTGGGCAATCGCATCTTCTGCCGTGAACTTCTTCCCGGCTCCCGTGGCCAGCTTCTTCGGGTCGGTCACTTGCTGACCGCCGACACCCGTACCTTGGCCGACGTCCAGATTCGGAATCCGGTTGCCACCGCGAGGCGAAACGACGTTCCCTTTCGGATTCGGTTTCTGTTGCGCCGCCACACCGGGTGGGTTCGTGATCTGCTTGTTCTGGCGGTTCTGGATCGCACCCGCAACGGCATCGTCTTCGTCTACGACCCAACCGGCGACGTAGTCGTTCGCGGCCTCTTTTTCCTCGCAGCGGTAAAGCCCCGCGTACGTCCGTTCGTCCGGCCGTTTCGCCGCGAACGTCATTTCGTTGCCGCCGACAGCGATCGTTCCTTCCGCCGCTTCCATCCCGATCGTTCCGCGAACGGTCAACGCACCATCGGGCGATTTGCCCTCGAATTTGCCGTTCGCGACGACGCCACGGACCCAGCGTGCGGACGTCTTGTTGAACGCTTCATCCTGGCTACAGAGGTAGAAAACGAACGACGACGGATCGGCAACGAGGCCGACGCGCGCCGTGTCGACGGCGTTCTTGACGTCGCCGACGAAGGTTTGAGACGGGGCAGCGATTGGGGCATCCGGCGGATCATCCGCGAGAATGGGAAGTTCGCTGACGGTCAGTGCCGCGATGCCGGCAGCGAGTGCCACGGTCGCCGCAAAACGGGAAAACAGACGCAAAAACATGGCCAGCCCTCGGAGGGAGGTTCTCTGATCGAGTCACTGGGAAACCCGGAGCAATCGGAATGCGACTGCTCACACAGAACAACGCGAGGCACTTACGCGGAAATTCGACTTCCATTTCGATGTGAACTTGAGTCGCTCATTACCTTGCCGAAGCCGTCGTATTCGACGGTCTTCCGCGTCGTGCCCGCACTCGAAATCACCATGTGGATGCTGCCCTGCTGATCGCTGAGCATCCACAGCACTTGCGATCCAACGCTATCGACCGCAAGCACCTGATCGACCGCCGGGCCATAGACGTAGCGTTCCGTCACTGCGCCATTCGCACCCGTGACCACGCTGACTTGATCATCGAGACGGTTGCGAGCATCCCATACATACTCGGTGCGCTCTCCCGTAATGGCATCGACTTTCGCGGTGCGATTGCCTTCGTCGTCGTAGGTATAGTTATAACGAGGATCGCTCAGTTGGCGGTTGCCCGCACCGACTGCATACCCCGCACCTGTACGATTGCCGTTCGCATCGTATGTGTGGCCTTCATCGGGCAATGTGCTGTTATCGACGCCGACCAACTGACCCGTGGCGTCGTAACTTTAACTCGCCGTGTTCGTGTCGGTCGTCACCGAACTCACCAGACCGGCCGCGTTGTACGTGTAGCCGAGCGATGCCAGGACGGTCGAGCCTTGCGTGTGCGAAATGCCGCTGATTTGGCTGCCTGTTCGTGTCGGTCACGTGACCATCGACGGCCAGGACCGATTCCGTTACGAAGCACGTGTTCCAATCGTCGGTCAGCGTCACCTGGCTCGAACCGTGGCGTTCGCCTACCGATGTCGTTTGCGGCCATCCGTACTGCGACGTGGTCGAAGTCGGATTCGAGTAGTTCGAGTCGGCTTTCCCGCTACCAGAATACTTGTGGTAACCGTGCGCGACTTCGGTCGTCGTCGCCGTTCCCGCAATCGCAATCCTCGAAGACTGGCTCATGCGGCATCACTCGCGACGACCCAAGGCTTTTACGACTCAGGAGGGAAAATAGCCGAACGTGCGGTGCGGGCGTGCCGAAGTTGGCACGCCCACCGTCTCCAAAATCCTCAACAATTCGGCGAACGGCCTTTTAGGAGGCGAAAGCCTTACAGCGTCATTTCGGCAACGAATTCGTCCAAATTTGGCCGGTACACCTCACTTCGAGGACCGTGCGAACCTCCACTTCAGCCACTGAACACCCCACAGGGCGAGTCCGAACAGAAAGCCGATCCCGAACGCGACCACACCACCCAGAGCCACTTCGCCTACCAACAGTTCATCCGTGCGGCCGATGACTAAATGAATTAGCATCCGAAACGCATTGATGAGTGTGACCCCGATCCCACCCAAGACCCGACCAGCCACCACTGCCGGACCGGTCGAAAAGGATCACTCTTGTCAGTATCCCCCCGACGTGGATCAGGTGTGGGTATCATGTCGGACTTGCTCGTGAATAGATGCTCGTCATCCTTCGTCGTTCCATTCCACAGCCCTCCGACTGCCGAACGGTCAAGTTTAGCAGCGGCTAAGTTGGTCACCTTCCCAACATGTTGCGTTTGTGATCTTCCCCAAAGAAAGTGGACACAGCGTTAGCGAGTATCCTGGTTATGCGAGCGTTAAAACTCCGTCATGAGTGAACCATCCTGAAAGGGAATGCAACCTTAACTACACGCCTGCCAACCGAGGAGAGGTCCACCCTTAACTCCGCGCCCGCCAACCGTGGGGAGGTCCACCTAACTGACCGTCCGTTTTCCGTGGGGAAATCCAGTCGAACCGGTACTCGAGTGGTTGCGGAACAACGGTGGATGCTGCGACTGCGAAGCACTGGCGAACGCCGAGGAGGCGTGGAAGGCGACGCAATAATCTCGCTAACGACCGCAACGGTCGAGGAGACACAGATGAGTATGATCTGCGAATTGTTCATTATTTCGCCCCAAACGGCTCGCGAACTCATTGCCGATCCGACTGGTGTTCACAAGTTGCTGGAATCGCTCGAAGGGTCGGATCGGGTGATTTCGTTAGAGAAGAGTTGGCACGGCCTGCACTTCGTTCTCACAGAAACCGCATGGGAAGGTAGCGCCGCTCGACTTCCTCGCAAGCGGCGGCGTCCCTGTCGGCGATGAGGATGTGGGTATGGCCCAGCACGTATTTTGGATCCCGAAGGCGTGTCCGCTTTACACGAAGCGCTGACGGATATCGAGCAGTCAGACTTCCATCGCAACTTCGATCCGATTGCCCTCTCCGAAGCCGATATCTATCCGCTGATTTGGGATGAGGATTTTGAAGGTCTCAAGCTAGAATACGGCGACTACCTGCAAGTGATGAAGGCCCACGTTCGACGCGCCTCGAAATCCGGACAGGCACTCCTGGTGGCAATCCGGCAGATGCCGTTTCGATGTCTGCGTTTAGCCGCGCCGCGTAGGCTTTGCGTAGCGAAGCGTGGGCGAATGGGTGGCGCGACTCGCTCCACGACGAGGTTACTTGGCGGTGAACTTCGTCTTGGTGGGGTCGTTCTTCCACTTGAATTTCTCGGCGAATTCTGCGGCTGACAACATCTCTTGGCCTTTCTCGGTTTGTACGATCGCGAGGTAATCGGCGGCGGTTTTCCCTTCGGCGCGGATGTGGCCGTCGACGCTGACGGCGACGATTCGATCGGCTTCTGCGAGCCAACTGCCGCGGAGTTTGCCGGTCGTGGGGTCGAAGAATCGGCAGGTGCGGTCGCCGCTGGCGACTGCGAGGATACTGCCGTTCGAGCCGAACGCGACTTGCTGCACGGGGGCCATCGTTTCCAGGGTGTGAATCTTCTGCCCGGTCTTGTGCGCCCAGATATTGAGCTTGTGATAGCCGTAGCCGGTGGCGAGGAGGTTCGGGGACCACGCCATTGCGGTGAGGTCGGGCGGGCTGCCGTTGGCGAGTAAGTTTGCCAGTCGTTTCGCGGTGGGCACCGCGACGATGCGTGCGCCGGAGTCGGCGTGGCCGACGACGAGCTGCTTACCATCTGTCGACCAAACGGCGGAACGCACGGGGCTGGTGTCGTCGATCGACTTCAATTTGGTCCACTTTTTCGTTTCGTAAAGGTGCGTATCACCGTCGTTCGCGCCGGTGGCCAAGTGGCCCGATGTGCCCGGCGACCACTCGACGAACGCGACGCGATCGGTGTGATCGGTCAGCGTTTTCAGCGCAGTTCCCGCAACGGCGTCCCAGACGATGACGGTTTTATCGTGGCTTCCACTCGCGATCTGCTTGCCGTCGGGCGACCATCCGACGGCCGTGGCGGGGCCGATGTGCTGCGCCAGCGTTCGCTTCGCATCGCCGGTCGTGGCATCCCAGATTCGCACGGTGTTGTCGTACGATGCCGTCGCGATTTGCTTGCCGTCGGGCGACCACGCGAACGCCGCCACGGTCGAGGTATGCCCCTTGAGTTCGTGGAGAAACTGGCCCGCGGCATCCCAGAGTTTGAGCGTGGAAGCCGCCCCGACACCGGTGATGGTGGGTCGTCCGGCGGTCCAGTGCGGCGGGCTGCCGTCGGCGACAATCGCGGTCATCGTTCGCGATTTTGCATCGAGCGACCACGTGCCAATCGCGTAATAATCTGCGCCGGAAAGCGCCGTGCCGCTAGCATCGAAGAACAGCGAATAGACGAGGCCGGGAAGTGGCGCGTGTGCCGTGCCGGTTGCGGTATCGAAGACGGCGATGGTCGAACTGACGTGCGAAGCCGCCGCGAGTTTCTTGCCGTCGGCACTCCAGGTAATGCGGTTCCCGGCGGCCTTCAGCTTGCGCGTCTCCTTCGCATCGACGGCATCGAAGATCCGCGTCTCGGTGGCGTTGCCGATCGCGAATAACTTGCCATCGGGCGACCACGCCGCCGAGAGATTGTCGAGCGCATCGCCGAACGGGCTTTCTCCGCGGCCAGTGGCCATATCGTAAATCATCATCGGAACTAAGTCGCCGATCACGGCCAGCTTGGTGCCGTTCGCGTACGGCGAAACCCAGCGAACGGATTTGCCGATGGCGTACTTGGCGACCTTCTTGCCGGTGGCCGTATCCCACGTGCTCATGTCGCCACTGCTGCCGCCCACTGCGAAGAGGTACGAGCCGTCGGCCGACCAGACGAGTTGCGCGACGTAGCTCGCATGGTCCTTGAAGGTGCGAACGAGTAGGCCGGTGGAAACGTCCCAGATTTTCGCGGTGCCGTCGTAGGAACCACCCGTCGCGAGGTACTTGCCGCCAGGGGAAAACGCGATGCCGTAGACGTAACTATCGTGCGCGGCGAACATCGTTTTCAGTTCGCCGGAAGCCGCGTGCCAGAGCCGTACCGTGCCATCCATACCGCCGGTCGCGATCGTCTTACCGTCGGGGCTGAGCGCCATCACCGGCGCGTGCGATCGATGCAAACGCGGTTCGATGGTCCAGCCGAACGTGCCCTTCAACGGAGCCGGGGCGAGTACGAGCGAGCGCACCGTCAGCGGTTTGCCGGGCTTCAAGTCGAGCTTGATCGGCATCAGCGCCGGATCGGTAGCCGACGACAACGCAACCGTGAATAGCAGTGCGGCAGTGAACATGGTGGCACCCGGATGATCGAACTCGTGAGTCTGCGTCCCCATTATGCAGGAAAGTCGACGTTCGCTGTCGCGAATATCCTTTGAAGGTACGCCCAGGGGTACGACGTAAGACGTCTAACCCTGGGCATAAAGATGGAACCCCGTTGGGGTAAATGCATAGCCAATTCTTACCCCAACGGGGTTAAATCTGATAGCCCAGGGTTAGACGCGGGTATCCCTCTGGATTTTGGCGAATGGTTCTGCGTAAACTCTTGCACGTTCATCCGGTATACGAACCTCGGAGGCAGGGATGCCGAATTTGACCATCGAATATGCGACGGAAGCCGAACGCCTGCGGTACGAAAGCGCCGTCGCCTACGTGCAGGAGATGGCCCGGCTCGGCGTTACCGCCGCTCCCGGCACGGTGATCGACGCCTGCGAAACCTTCGCCCACGACGCCGGTCGAAAACTCTTG
>JAYSKW010000269.1:0-10758 GCA_043726085.1 Limnoglobus sp. | reverse complement strand
GAATCGCTGATCGACCTCGACAGCCTGCGACTGGCCCGCGACATGGGTTATACCGGCGTGGCATTCAAGGCGTGCAAAGGGCAAACGCAGACTCTGTTGCTCGCCGCCGCCGCACAGAAATACGGCCTGTTCCGCTGCGTCCAAGACTTATCGTGCCCCGGCGCGTCGCTGATTCACTCCGCCGGAATCGCCGCACACATCCCCGGCGTCGCCGCGATCGAAGCGAACAGCCGTCAGTATTGCCCCGCCGCCAACGCCCCCTGGGACGCACGCTACCCCGGCATCTTCACCATCCACGACGGCACGATGAACACCGGCATCCTTAACGGCGTCGGACTCGGTGCGGGGTGAACGCAATTGTTACGTGCGGCGCAGCGAAACGGAACCTAATACAACATGCGTATGCGAATGGAGAACATGGGAGGGCGTGCGATGCTGCGGGTGCGCGAGGTGATATTGCCGTGTGCGTTGGCGGTATTGCTCAGCGTGGTCGTGATCGTTCTCGGGTATCGACTATCGTTTGAACGGTTGCGGTTGCCGTTGCATTACGGCGACGATGGCTTGCTGATTTTGCCGCTGGTGAAAGCCACGATCGAACGCGGGAGCCACTGGCGAAACGAGCGACTCGGCGCGCCGGGCATCCAAGAAACGCACGATTTCCCCGTGGTCGATCACTTTCACTTCGCGATGATTTGGCTACTCGGGCAGTGCATTCCCGATGTCGTCGTCGTGTTCAACGTCTACTATTTACTCGGCTACCCGCTCGCGGCACTCACGGCGACGCTCGTGTTGTGGCGGCTCGGCGTGTCGCCGTGGGTCGCGGCAATCTGCGGCATGCTGTTCGCATTTCAGCCGTACCACACGTTGCGGTTTCAATCGCACTACTTCCTCTCGGCGTACTATCTCGTGCCGTTCGCGTTGCTGTATGCCGTGGAAATCGGGATCGGCAAACTCCCGTTCTTCCGCAAGGAACGTGGCTGGCGGGCACCGATCGTGGCGCTCGTCGTTGCGGCGATCACGGCATCCGGGGGCGCGTACTACGCGTTCTTCGCCTCGGGGTTGTTGTTCGTCGGCGGGCTATCGGGTTGGGTGAACACGGGACGATTCCGCGCGTTTGCGGCCGCGCTCGTGATGGTCGGCACGATCTTCCTCGTCGGGTTGTTGAACCACGCACCGGCGATTGTGTACTCATTTTCCAATGGCCACAATACGAGCGTTCACGAACGGCGTGCGGTCGAAGCCGAAAACTATGGGCTGCGGCTCATCGAGCTATTTTTGCCGCCGTACGAACACAAACTCGCCTCGTTCCGCAACGTGCGCGACACGTATTACAGCACGGATCGCGAACGGTCGATCATGCAAAATGAAAGCAACTCGTCCAGCTTTGGCATCGCCGGTGCGGTCGGGTTGTTCCTACTGTTGGCGACGTGCGTGTGCGGGCTGCATCGCGACCGGATGTTGCGGGTGACGGCAGGGCTGGCACTGACCGCGTTTCTCATCGGCACGGTCAGTGGCATCGGAGCCGCATTCGCGGTAATGATCTCCGCACAAGTGCGTGCGTATAACCGCATCAGCATCTTCATCGCGTTCCTCGCCTTGCTCGCGGTGGCACGTTGGCTCGATTGGTTATTAGCGGGTCGCCGGCGGATCGTCCGCGTTCTGGCACTCGTCACTTTGACGGCGATCGGGATGTACGATCAAACCCCGCGAAGCTGGTTTCCGACTGGTCCCGAAGGCGATTACGAGCAGACCGAGTATCGTCGCGACGCTCGCTATTACGCGGAAATGGAAGCGCAACTACCCGAAGGAATGGTGATGACGTTGCCGTACGCCGAGTGGCCGGAGACGAATTACGACCACGTGCGCGGGTACTTGCACACGAAGCGGTTGCGGTTCAGCTACGGGGCGATGAAGGGCCGCGAGGCCGATTACTGGTTGCGCGAACTCGCCGAAGGTCCGGTCGATGACCTCGTCAAACGTGCCGCACTCCGCGGCTTCGAGGGGATCCACATCAACGCCAACATTCTCGAAGCGCGGAACATCGGCCCGATGCAAGACGCGCTGCGTAAAGCCGTCGGCGCGGATACGCCAGTGCTGGTTCACGCCGATGGCAAACAGCATTTCTTCGATCTGCGACCGTATCGCGTACGGCTTCGGCAAACCCTCGGCGACGCGGCATTTACGGAAATCACGAAGCGCGAACGCGAGCGGATTTCGGTACTGTTTCTCGACGGCTTCTGGAACGATTCGCCGAACGAACGACCGCGAAAATCGCACTTCGTGAGGACGACGACGCGGATGACGATCGTGAACCCGAGCGACCGCGAGCGCACGATTCGCCTCGTATTTCAAGTCGGAAACGCGACTTCGGACGCGGCAACCCTGACGTATGATCATGGCTATGGCATTTTGCAAGGCAGTGCAGCGGTACCGAAGTCCGGCTGCAAGATCGGTGAGACCTTCCGGGTACCACCTGGTAAGTACATCGTGACATTCCGGGCCGAACCGGAGACGGCACGGTTCTCGATATTTGAAGTGCGGATCGTGGAACCCGATGAGCCGTTACCGTGAATCCTGATCGCCGTTGGCACTGGGTGTTGTGCGTCGCCGCATTCGTTTTGGGGATGTGGTGGGGGCCGCTGAACGTCGTCGGGTTGGACCTCGCGTATCTGCCGGGCGACCTCGGCGATAACCGTTTCAACAACTACGTGCTCGAACGCGGGCATCGCTGGCTGACGGGACAGGAACGTAGTTTCTGGCAGGCGACGTTCTGCTACCCGGCCCGCTGGGTGATCGCCTGTTCGGATGCGCACATCGGCAACGTGCCAATCTATTCTGGTTTTCGATTCTGTGGCTGCGGGCCGGAACGGGCATTCCAACTCTGGTGGCTCGCGACGTACCCACTGACGTTCCTCGCAACCGTGTGGGCGGCGCGGAAGTGTCAATTCGGTGTCTTCGGCGCAACCGTGGCCGCACTCGTATTCACCTTCGCGCCGCCGATCGTCGTCAGCACCGGGCACGCGCAGATGTTTCCGCGCTACTTCGCCCCGCCGGCGCTCGCGTTCACCTGGTTGTACCTTCGCGAACCGACGTGGCCACGCTTACTCGGTGCGCTCGGCTGCTGGGTGGGCCAAGTCTATTGCATCGTGTATATCGGCTATTTTCTCAGTCTATTTATGCTAGCGATGGTGATAAGTACGATGCTCTTCTCGCCGCGCAGCACGCCGTGGCGGAGCCTGTTTCTGCCGAAGCGCCGCGAGTTTTTGTTGCGAATGCTGGTCGTCGCACTCGCGGTGGTGGCGCTGATTCCACTGTTGCGGCCGTACGTGGCACCCGACCGGAATCGCGTGCAAACGCCGCCCGAAGTCGTGATGGCCATGCTGCCAAAACCGCTCGACTGGGTGCGACCGAGCGCGACCTCGGCCTCGTGGAGTTGGCTGCGAACCGCCGTCGGCGATGTCGAACCGGAACCCGGCGGACTGGTGCCGTTCCATCTCTTTCCCGGTGGCATGGCCGTGGCGGGATTGTTCTACGGTCTCGGCTGCGCGTTCGTTTCGCGACGTTCGCCGCAGGTTCGATTGGCAGCGACACTGGCCGTTGCGGCGCTGTTACTCGGGCTGTTTAGTCTTCGCGTAGAAGATCATTCGGCATACCGCGCGATGTTGCACGTGCCGTTCGCATCGGGCATCCGCGCGATGTTTCGCATCGGCATTTTGCTATTGTTGCCGCTCGGGTTACTCGCTGGGTTGGCCACAGATAGGCTCGTTTCCAAGTGGAATTGGCGCTCGTTGCCGGCAATTTTGCTTTTGTTGTGCGTCTCGATCGATCTGCGTTCGAAGCCCGGCGAAGAAGGCACGCCGCTTCGTGTCGCGGTCGCGCGCCGCGCGCATTTCGCGAACGTGCTGCGCGAACATCCGAACGCGAAGGTCGTGTATGTATTCCCCGGACGGCGCGACACCCACCACGCGATCTTGCTTCACGTCGATGTCATGTGGGCCGCGATGGAGGTGGGTGTGCCGACGATTAACGGCTGGACGGGGCAATGGCCCGAAGGCTGGTTCTCGTTCGCGAATTACGGCGATTTGTTGTACTGGTACACCATCCGCAATGGCCGAACCACCGATGGCCTCGTCACCTTCGGCGAACCCATCGGCTACGACGACACCCCCGCCAAACGCGAGTTCAATGCCCAGTTTGCCACGCAGCCTTGGCCAGAGTAAAACACGATACTTCGTATGGAGTGGACTTGCATTTCCTCGCTCGCGAGTTTCCAATGGCCTCATACAGGCCACCTACATAAAAAAGGAATTACCATTGTCAGTCATCCGGTTGGATAGGCTCTACACCGCACTCGTTGCTGCGGTAATAACGTGCTCTTCGCGCCAGATTGCGAGCCACTCTTCCCATGAATTTGCCGAATGCAGCAACGACAGCAATCGCTCGGCGTGGCGCGGGTCGTTCACTGCCGCCAATTCGGCGCGAAACGCTCGGCGAATCGGCCCGAGCCTTTTCTCACCGCGACGAATCGAACGGTTGATCAATCGTGCGGCTTGAACCTCCGGCGCTCGCACGGTGGGAAGACCTTGGGCGCGTTTTGGTCGCTCGGTAAGCACCGCGGATGTGGATGCTTCTTTTCCCTGCGGGAACCAAAGCAGATGGCCGCAACTCGGACACGGAGCATCGGGAGTCAAGCACGATGGCTCGATTCGACATCGGCGACCACAAACGGGACACCGATTCGGTTCGCCCTCAGGTGTTCGCGAGGAGATGATCATCCGACACTTTCACCAGTCATGCGAGAACTCAGCCGACGAACGAGGAAACTACTCGATCATAACGACAAATGGCACGTCGTGTACCGTGTTAGAACGCTGGAACTGCCCCCAACCTTTGTATAATCCAGGGTGCGGAAAGTGCGCTTCAAACGCGATAGCACCGCCGGATGATTTGCCCTCAAGAGGGTGGGAGTGAACGTACTGCTTGCCGTCTGAGCTGAGGACGACGAGGTGGCCCATCGCCCCTAAATATGGCTGGAGGTCAGAAACCGGCTTACCCGCCGCATCGAGCAACGCGAACGAAATCCGCGTCGTTTCCCCCGTCTTGGCCTTCTCGATGGCGATGTCCGCCGCCAAGGCATCACCCGTTACCCGGCCAGGAGCATTTGGGATAAGCTCCGGCTTCGGCGGCGGCGTTCCGGCGACGTCCACTTCGGCAATCGCCGCCATCGGATTCTTGCCTGGCGTCTTATGGTCGGCGTAGAGGCGATACTTGCCGGCAGTGGGGAAAATGAACGTGCTGGTGATGTTCCCGACGGAATCGATCTCCGGGTGAATATGGGCAAACCGATCCAATCCGTCACGCACAACGATGAGGTGCAACTTCTTTTCATGAACCGTCTCGAAGTCTTTCACCACGGCACCGGCCCCGTCATGGATCATGAGGTTGAGCTTGACCGGCTCCCCCGGTTTGATGACGGTCGGCTGGGTCTTGACCACGAGCATCGCTTCGGCCCGATCGCCCTTGTGCCCGCCGTGCTCATCCGCCATCTGCTTCCCTGGGACTGTCTTGGGATGATCCCCATGAATGGTTTCCTCTTGCTTGGGCTGCTCCTGCTTGCTGCAACCGAGGCACCCGGCGAGGGCCAAGCCCATGCCGAGCGTGAAAAAGTGCGTATTCAAATGTAGCGATTGACTGTTCATAACGGTTTCCTCGGGAAAAGGCGATTGCGGAGGTCTGCGCCGAAAGGCTAAGCTCAGCCGCCTGTGGATTATATACACGTGTTCCACGCGAACGATTCGTGACCCTTTGTCGGCTGCCGCCTGCTGTGTCTGTTCAGGTTTCCTTTACATGTTCGCTCGATTCGCCGAATTATCGGAGCGATGTGAGTCGATCAAATGCAAGTCTCCCCCTGCGCTCCGCTACGCAAAGCCTGCGCGTCGCGGCTAAACGGGGATTTAATCCCCTTCGGGGCCGACGGGCATGGTGCTGCGGATGTCGCCGCGCTGGTAGCGTTCGAGCAGGCGTTTGTAGTAGGCGTTGCGGTGGTCGAGTGTGGCGAGTGGCTGCAACAATCGCACGGCTTCGTCGCGTTCGCCCCGGCGAAAATGCACTTCTGCGAGCGTTTCCGCGTAGGTTCGCACGTCGGGTTCGAGTGCGATGGCCTTCTTCGCGTAGGTCAGTGCGGTGTCGAGTTCGCGTTGGCAACCGGCGGCGGCGAACGCGGCGGAACTGTAAGCCCAGGCACTTTCGGGGTAGTCGGCGATGACTTTGCGGTAGGCGGCCCACACGGACCGAAACAGACTTTCCGCTTCGTCTTTCTTGCCGTCTCGCTCGAACTCTGGCACGATCGTGACGAGGAACTCCACATGCCCCGGCATCACGGTGAGAACCTCTTTCGTCTCTCGGAATGCGGCTTCGCGTTGCCCCGTACGAAGTGATTCGCGGGCACGCAATGCCTTCGTGCTCATCGGCACCGAGATGTAACCCGCGCCTTCGACGAACGACATGCCGGGCGTTTTTAACATGAAATGCAAGTTGCGTTCGGTGGCGTTCGCGGCGCGATCGAAGTCGTTCAGAATCGTCGACGACCGCACGACCTGCCCCCAGACATTCCCGCGCATTCGCTCCCAATACCAGACGGACAGTAGGGTGACATCGCGTTCGCGTTTGAGGTCGGCGCGTTGGCCGCGGATCGCCAGGAAGTCGAGAAACCGACCGCGCATCTGTGCGTTCCCGAGCGGCACCCAGTGCGATTGTGCAACGCGGCGATTGCCTTCGATTTTGTCGCCACTCGCCAGTAATGCCCGTCCGGATTGATAGAGCAAGATCGGGTTATCGGGGAAGCGCAACCAGCCGTCGTAGTACACCTTGGCCGCGTCTTTGTGGCGACCACGTTCGGTCAAAAAGTCGCCGAAATCGAGGTGCGTGCGAAAGCGTTCGTCGGTGTCGTAGACCCAGGCACGCGGGCCGTTGTACCACGTATGAAATTCGCTCGCGACTTCGGGCGATGGCGGTGCCACGACCGATGCGCGATAGTGATCTTCGGCATCGTCGAGGCGGCCATCCAATCGGGCGAGTGCCGCGAGCGATTGCTCGGCGAGAATCTTTTCGCCCACGGATTCTGCGGTGTCGCGCCAAGCCGCGACGTTGCTCGCCATTTCCTTCCGCTGTGCCGGCGTGGCCTTGCCTGCAAGGATCGTGCGAATCTGCCGCATGACCTTGCCCGGCTCGTTGACCACGGGTCCGATCTGGCGCGTATTCCACATGCCGATCGCGGCGGGGGCATCATCTTCAAATAAGATCTCGAACAGATCGGGCCTGGCATGAAAACCGTTTCCCTCGGCAGCAAGATCGGCGAGAAACTTCCCCGCATATTCGGCGGCGATGTCGACGCGGCCCGCCCGCACTTCGGCGCGAATCAGTTCGCGAACGGCGTAAACATCGTTCTTGGTAATTTCCGTGGCGACCGCGTGAAACGCCTGAATCGACTCGTCTTTCCGCCCGAGTTGCGAGAGATACCGCGCCCGCCGCATATTGTAAAACAGGCGTTGCCGTACAGCCATCGCATCGGTGTCGAGTGCCTTTGCGGTGGCACCTTGGCCGACCAGATCGAGCACACCCGTAAATTCCATTCGCGTCGCCAGGCAGTCCGCCACCAGGTTCGGCATCGCGTTCTTGGACTTCAACACTTCGATGCCATCGAGCGGTTGCTCGTTCAATAGCAGCGCCACCCCGGCCAGTGCGGCATCGGCATCGACGTCTTTCGCCTCCGCAAGCAACTCCGCCACCTTCGCTTTGTCGCCCGCTTTGCGATGGCGAAACAAACTCACACCGAGGCGGTTCACGCCATTTTGAGCCGCGTCGTCCGCCTTCGCCAACTCGGCCCACAGGCCCGCGTCTTCGCGAATGCACGATTTCATCAACGGAATGTTGACGGCGGCGGGCAACGTATCGAGCGAGCGAATCGCCTCGGGGCTGCTGCCACAGATGTGCTGCGCCATCGCCAACGCCATCGTCGCGGATTGCCCGCGCATCCCTTCGATTTTCCGCAACGTTTCCAGCTTCGCGATGGCCGCTTTGGCTCTGTCGCGCATCTGCATGAACGTCGTGTAATCGAGCCAGGCCGGGGCGAGTGGGCCGTGCAGCCCGAGTTCGAGGATTTTCTCGGCACGATCGAATTGACCCTGAACGATCAGCACCGGAACGCGCTGCCGCGACTCGTGCCGGAGGGTTGTAAAAATCTCGTTGCGATTCTCCTCGGCGAAGTCGCGCGAGAGGATTTTGGACAGCGTGTCGATGCCAGGTCCGCCGAGCGAAAGCAGTTCGACGACCGCAGCCGTTTGTTGTGCCACTTCGCCCGAACGGAACTCGCGGATTTGTTTCAACACATCGGCAGGAGTGTCGGGGTAGATGCCCCAATTGAACTTGGTCAAGATCTCGCTGGCGCGTTCGGCAACTTCGAGGTCGTCGCTCTTCGCCGCCTCTTCGAGCGCCGCACGCGCGGTTTCGCCGAGCTTCCAAAGTTCCTTCGTGGCCGTATCGCGAACGGCAAAGATCGGGCTACCCAAGTCTTGTGCATATTGTTCGGGCGAACGCGGCACTTCGGCCAACGAGAAAAACGAACCAAACGCAACGACGACAACTATCGAAAAGGCAATTCGCTTCACAGCCGTCTCCGGGAACGGTGCGCAGGATGGATGAAACTATCTTAGCCGACAATCGAGTTGCGGTATTCGGCGTCTACAACCATTTAACGGCCAACTCCGCCACTGTCTACTAATGTCTAATTAGCTGCCTCGTCACCTCCTGAAATGCCAGATTTCTGCCAAATAATGTCGAATATCGTCCATTTTGAGTTGCAATTTGTAGTGAACGTGCGTATACTTTCTTCAGACAGCCGTAATGAGCAGTTGAAGCGAAACCCACCAACGGAGACCAACATGGAAAGCTGGAGAATGGTTTGGCGAGACGGATTTGCCCCGGTGCTTTCGACCACCGGACTCTGTGCCCTTCGCGATGCGCTTCGCGGCGACGATCACCGGCTGACGCAAGGCTCCACGACCACACCACCCCCCTTACTGTGCGTGCAAGATTGGCCCGTCGAAGGCGCGTGTGCGCTCGGTTTCTGCGGCTGGCACGGCGACGGCCTCGAAAGTGTTGGCGAGGTCGAAGAGTTCTTCGCGAAGTGCTGCTTCGAGGCCGACAATCGCCTCGGCGAACCGGCCGCGTGCCGTTGGTTCCTCAACTGGTTCGACGACACGCCCCGCGACGACATGCGCCGCGACCTCCTGAGCGAAGTCGAACACGCGCTGGCGGATCGCGTTACCGAAGCCGACGACGACGAATTTGAAGTCGACCTGCCCCTGCGACACGTCGCCGCCGCGTAAGCCGTGCAATTTCAATAACTGTTTTCCCACACATAAAATCGGAGGTCGAGCCATGGTGATGATCTGCGAACCGATGCAATCGACGAGTATTTCGTGCAAGAACTGTGGCCGTGCGAAAGTGAACCGCCCGCGCGGCCTGTGCTGGACGTGCTATTACGCACCCGGCGTGAAGGAGATGTACCCAAGCACGAGCAAGTTCGCACGGCGTGGCGTCGGCAACTTCAACGGCAACGCGCCGACGCCGCCGATCCCAACGACGGCCGCACCCGGTACACCCGAAAAGCTCGCCGTGATGGAGATGCGAGCGAAGTTGAAACAGGCATTGTGGCACCCGCTCGACGCGCGTTTCGATGGCGACACGAAGCCATTGCAGTGGGTGCAAGAGCGAACGATTGCGGCATAAGCCGAAGAACCACCGCGGGCGTGGGATGGTCCGCGAATGGGACGACCGCAGAGGGGCAGGAAGCGTACCCTTTGCGGTCGTTTTTTCGTTTTGCGACATACTGCACAAGTGCTCAGCGGAGCGGGAGATGGCAAGCTCGTCACACGAGTTCTCGCTTTTCCGGCTTGCTCCGCGTTACCGCTACGACGTCCCACAGAAATGTCGGATTCCCAAATAAGTTCGTTTCTGAAGATACTCTTGGGGCAATCAACTCGTTACGATCAGTCATGTTGATGTGGATCGTTGCGGTACACCGCTGTAGTGCTAAGGAATGTCCTTTCATGATGCAATCCCAGCCGGATCGTGTTGAGAATAACAGTACCAATGTTAATAGCTCGGCCGGGATACCGATCGACGTCGATGGGCCGAAAGGCGTCGAAGTGCGCGAACCGGCGGCCTTCGGATGACTGGAACGGACCGATTCTGCGCAGCAACGGGAGCAGCAAAAGGCGGTTACGAACGAACGCGGATGATGAGCCAGACCCACAAAGCAACAAACCCCTGGAAATCCAGGGGTTTGAAGGCGAAAGAGAACGATTGGGACCATTGGAACGGTGAGGGAGGGATTCTCCTAGCGTAGTCTGAGCATCGCGTCTCGAAAATCCTTAGCAGTCAAAAATGGTTGGTTTCTTAGGTTTTTTCAACACATTGCCGGACATCCCTCCATGCCCGTCTACAGTGATTATACACCCGAATGTGCACCCGGTTTGCACTAAATTTGCACCACAGTGATTTTCGAGACTCGGACGACTTGCCGCAAATGCCTGTAAGTGAAGCACTTGCGACAAGCCCGAAGGGACATCAGACTTGCAAAACGGAGAGGGGGGATTCGAACCCCCGGAACGGTTTTACCCGCTCGCCGCTTTAGCAAAGCAGTGCCAGATTTCCGTAACCTCTTTTGAATCCGTCACTTCGGGAAACTCTCTCGAC
>JAYSKW010000268.1:0-2382 GCA_043726085.1 Limnoglobus sp. | reverse complement strand
ATAGAAGCTTTGTTGAGTGCGGTTGTAACCGAGGCCCCACGTCGTCCCGACTTGTGCCGCCGGAATCGCAACGGCGCGTTCGCCGTTCTGCGGCGAATTTGAATTCGCCGGCACGGACTGATCAATCGAACCGGCACTGTAGGGGAAGCTCAGAATGGCAGGGACGGTTTGATCGGCCGCCGCAGCGGAGCCGAAGAAATACTGGCTGGTGAGGAGCGTCGGGTTCGTGCGGAAATACTCCGCGGTCTTGATGATGCCGAGGCTCGCCGTCGTCGCGCCATCGGTGACGAACTGCGTCGAAGTGCCGTTATTGGCACCGTGCGGCCCGTACGTGAAACCGGCTGGCAAGCTGGTAAATTCGAGGCGGTACGGCTGGCCGGCCGTCGTCAATGCACTCGTCCACGCACCGGAAGCGTTGGAAACGACTTGATCGACTTTGCCACCCGCCGAGTTGAATACCGTCACCTTGACGTTCGCAACGCCGATATCGACGGCCGTGGCCACCGTTCCCGGTGCTGCTGGGTTGGCCGTACCGCCCGCGTTCGGAATCGTCGAGGTCTTATCGAAATTGCCATTCGCACTGTAATCTTGGAAAACAAACCCGCTGACCGAGGGGATGTCGCGATGCTCCAAAACGAGCGCTTCTAGCTTCGTACATTTGGGCTGAGCCGCGATCGTGGTGCGGAACGTGGGGCGACGGAAGAAGTTCCGCGTACGCCGAGCAAAAAAAGAATCGTGGGCCATGATTCAGAACCTCTCGGTGGATGAAACTAAGTTGTGCGTTTGAATCGTAGTCGAAACCAAAACAATCGACACTGATGCATTTACGCTGTCTGTAATTAAACAAAAATTGGAACCAGGCGGATATACGATCCTCCGCAAACACTCCGGATTTCCCACTCCGCCTGCATTGCGCGACTGGCGCATGCTACCTAACCTATACGCAACGACTAATTTCAGACAATAATCTCTTTCATCGCGTTATCTCGTCTCGATCGTTACCGCGTTTGGTCGAGTTGCTGGAAAGATTCACTGCCTATCTCGCAAACCCGATTCCATCCTCGTTACAAAACGGATCGCCAAGACGCTCATAACATTCCTATTCCTCACCGAACGGACTTTCAGACAGCGCACGAGGATTCCCGCCATAAGCTTTGACGGTCGATCTTCGCGGATGGTTTAGGCAAATGATGTCGATTTCCGGAAATTTCCGGCGGATGTGCTCGAACGCATTGCGTAAGATAAGCGACCGTAGCACCGCGCTAACCCCGGCTAACACGTTCGCAGGCGCATTCTACCGCCGTCCGAATCGTGGCTAGTCCGGAAGGAAGCCAGTCGCGCCGAATTGACACGCCCCCACTTCAGGGGCTATATTCTTACTGCACTACCCATCTTGTAATTGAAGAACGGTAGGGAGATCGTTAAGCCCTCGGAGTGGGGCCATCGCTAGATACGTCTGGTGCGAACGGAATGCACACGCCACCGAATCCCGAGCAAAAGCCGAGCGCGAACGATCGCGAGGAGGCTTCGTTGGAATCGCTCGACCGCAATCATAGTCTCGGCGGCCACACCAACGGTTCGACGGGCGACTACCGCCCACCCGTACCCACGCCGCATGGGTCGAGCCTCGTCGAGTTGTTCGGCAGTTCCTTCGTGCGTCTGACCGTACCCGATATTCTTGCGGACGCGCCCAATAATAGCGACGACTTCCCCACGATCATCACGCAGAATAAAGTCGATACCGGCTCGAAACCGAGCGTAACCGGGCAGAAGCTCGGGCACTTCGAGTTGATCGAAACGATTGGCTCCGGCGGCATGGCCACCGTGTTCAAGGCGCGCGACCTCGAACTCGGCCGCATCGTCGCGCTGAAGATTCTGCCACCGGAAACGACACGCGATTCGGAATCGGTGACGCGGTTCAAACAGGAAGCGCGTGCGGCTGCGAAGCTCGATCACGATAACATCGCGCGGGTTTACTTTTGCGGCGAAGACCGCAACCTGCACTTCATTGCGTTCGAGTACGTCGAAGGCGAAAACTTGCGGCAAGTGATCGACAAACTCGGCACGGTGCCCGCCGCCGATTGCGTGCGATACATGTTGCAGATCGCCGCCGGGTTGGGGCATGCCGCCGAACGCGGTGTCGTTCACCGCGACATTAAACCTTCGAACATTATTATCACGATGGGCGGGCGGGCGAAGATCGTCGATATGGGCCTCGCACGTCACCTCGAATCGCACTCGGTGAATGGCGGCCTGACGCAATCCGGCGTGACGCTCGGCACTTTCGATTACATCTCGCCCGAACAAGCGATGGACCCGCGCCGCGCCGATGTGCGCAGCGATATCTACAGCCTCGGCTGCACGTTCTACCACGCGATTACC
>JAYSKW010000267.1:0-2152 GCA_043726085.1 Limnoglobus sp. | reverse complement strand
CGCGAAAGTGTCGCTTTAGTCGGGTGATTTTTGGCAGTATTTACAAAATTGTCAGAATCATTCCATTCATTGAAGAGACAAGAATTTTCAGACAGGATTATCAAGATTAGCAGGATTAATTAATGATCAGATTCGATTTGTCTTTGTTTGTTTATCCTGTTTAATCCTGTAAATCCTGTCCGAAACTCTTGTAGGGGAGCGGCCGTGCGAGTCGAGGACCGACTGAAAGCCGAGGCGAACCGTCTCGGCTTTTCGCTTTGTGGGATCGCGCCCGCCACCGAGGCGGATGGTTTCGCGCGTTTCACCGCATGGCTCGGTCGCGATTTCCACGGCGAAATGGGCTACCTCACGAAGCACGCTGATGCACGGCAACACCCGGATTCGGTCCTCGCCGACGTTCGCAACGTCGTTATGGTCGGGTTGGAATACGGTGCTTCCATAACCGCAGAAAATGAACAGGCCCACGGTCGCGTGGCGGCCTACGCGCACGGGCCGGACTACCATCGCTTCATCTGGGATCGGCTGAATCTTTTAGCGGAATGGCTGAAAATCGAGCGTCCCGGCACCGTGTCGCGTGCCATCTCCGATACCGCACCATTGCTCGAACGCGACTTCGCCAGGCGAGCCGGGCTGGGTTGGTTCGGCAAGAACACGATGCTCATCAACAAATACCGCGGCAGTTTCTTTTTCCTCGGTGCGCTGCTGACGACTGCCGATCTGGAACCCGACACGCCACACGTGCTAAGCCATTGTGGCACCTGCACCGCGTGCATCGATGCCTGCCCGACGCAAGCGTTCCCCGAACCCGGCACACTCGACGCCCGACGCTGCATTAGCTATTTGACGATCGAACTGCGTACCGCGGTCCCCGAAGAACATCGTGCGAACATCGGCGACTGGCTGTTCGGCTGCGACATCTGCCAGCAAGTCTGCCCCTGGAACCGCGACGCGGGCGCTTCGCAATCATTCCCGCACGACCCCGCGTTACAGTTTCTCGACCCGATTGAACTCCTCGGCATCTCCCACGTGGAGTTCAAGAAGCGTTTCGGGCACACATCACTCGCACGTACCAAACGGGCAGGCCTACGTCGAAATGCCGCCATCGTGTTGGGAAACATCGCCGACGCAGGTGCCATCCCCGCACTGTCACTCGCCGCCACCGACGAAGACGCCATCGTCCGCGAAGCCGCAATTTGGGCACGCGACCGGATACGAGAGCGGTATGGGAAATAACGAACTTGAATTCGTCGACTGCTGAGTATTCTGCCTCCGACTGCGTCTAATAATGTCGTGGAGAAACTGACATGAACGCACCGCAGTTGACGATCTTTTACGATGGTTTGTGCCAACTTTGCTCGCGCGAAATCGATATGTTTCGTCGCCGTGTGACCGATGGCACGCTCGGATATGTCGACATCTCGTTGCCGGAGTTCGATGCGAAATCGTACGGACTCGATGCGGTGGCGGTGTATCACTCGATGCACGTGAAACGGCAGAGTGGCGAGATCATTACGGGGGTCGATGCCCTGATCGCGATGTGGCAATCGGTGCCGGGGTTCTGCTGGCTGGCGTGGCTGACGCGGATGTGGTGGATGCGTCCGTTCGCGAATCTCGGCTACGTGATTTTTGCCTGGATTCGCCCGAAGCTGCCGAAGCGATCTCGCTCGGTGTGCGAGACGGGACACTGTCCCACGCCGTAACCGGTGCGACGCGAACAACCGTTCGGACACACCGCATTCAACCGGCAAGGTTCCCGCAGACTCAGCACGTTCTCATCCGGTCGCAGATATATTCGTAAATTGAGAGTATCCGAATTCGGCGTTCTCGTGGCACACGACTTATGCAGATCATTCAGCAACTGGCGAAGCGCGGCATCCTCTCCGATTCCGACGTCGCGCGTGCCGCCGATGCCGTGGCCGCTGCCGCCGACAAAGCGCCGCACCTGACGCTCATCGAAAAAGGCTTCGTGAAGGAAGAGATCCTCCTGCCGATTCTCGCCGAAGAATTCGGGATGGAATGGGTCGATCTCACGCAGACGAAAGTCGAAGCCGAGGCGCTGGTTGCCGTGCCGTTGAAGTTGCTCCACCGTAAAAACTTGATGCCGATCGCCCGACACAACGGCACGCTAACGGTCGCGACCGGCGACCCGTAC
>JAYSKW010000266.1:0-7743 GCA_043726085.1 Limnoglobus sp. | reverse complement strand
ACCAAGCCGGTGGCACGCCCCCGGTGTTGAAGGCACTCCTCGACGCCGGGTTCCTGCACGGTGATTGCATCACGGTTACGGGCAAAACCCTTGCGGAGAACCTCAAAGACGTGCCGAGCGTTTACGCCAAGAAGCAGAAAGTGATTCTGCCAATCGACAAGCCGATGCACCCCACGGGGCACATCGTGATTTTGAAGGGCAACCTGTCGCCCGAAGGCAGCGTGGCGAAAGTCGCGGGGCTGAAGGAACGCGCGATCACCGGGCCAGCAAAGGTGTTCGACGGCGAAGAAGCCTGTTTCCAAGCGATTCAGTCGCAAAAGATCGTTGCGGGCGACGTGGTCATCATTCGCGGCGAAGGCCCCGTCGGCGGGCCGGGAATGCGCGAGATGCTGAGCATCACCGGTGCGCTAATGGGCCAAGGCCTCGGCGAATCGGTTGGCCTCATTACCGATGGTCGCTTCAGCGGTGGCACGCACGGCCTCGTCGTCGGCCACGTCGCCCCCGAAGCCTGGACCGGCGGCCTGATCGCGTTCGTTCGCGATGGCGATTCGATCACGATCGACGCCGACAAGAAGTTACTCTCGTTGAACGTGCCCGAAGCCGAGATCGCAAAGCGAAAAGCCAACTGGACGAAGCCCGCACTCCGCGTCCAACGCGGCGTCCTCGCCAAGTTCGCAAGGCTCGTCAGCAGCGCCTCCGAAGGAGCCGTCACGAGTTGACTCACGAGCCACCGGGTTACCCCGGTGGGAGGCTTTGAAGGAGCGTTCACCCAAGGGATATGCACGCTTTTCGAGGTGAGTCGCCCACTCAGCGGGCAGATAGGTGAGTCGTGCGTTCATCTCAGCGGCTGAAGCGTTTCGCTGACTTCGCGGTCCTGCTCGCGGCGTCGTGGTGCGTCATGACGGTCGTCCACGAGATGGGGCATATCATCTGCGGTTGGTCATGCGGCGGGACGCTTTGCGAGGCCGATGTAGCCCCGTGGCACCTCCCGCACAGCAACTTCGACCCGGATCCCGAACCGCTGGTTACGCTCTGGGGAGGGCCGGTCCTCGGTGCGGCCGTTCCGCTCGCGGTCGCCGCCATCCTGCGGCGCGGCTGGCTGTGGTTCATCGCGTATTTCTGCTTGCTGGCGAACGGTTCGTACCTGGCGACCGCGTGGGTGTCGGGGGAGCGGTATCTCGACACGATCAAGCTGCTCCAGCACGGTGCCCACCCAGCTACCATTGTCGCGTACTGCGTGTTAGCGATCGGAGTCGGCTATGTCGGGTTCCGCCGCCAGTGCATCCGCGTGCTGTCGGCGGGTGAGCCGTCACCGGGGACCAAAGGCACGCCGCCCCCGAAGCCTGGACGGGCGGGCTGATCGCGTTCGTTCACGATGGCGATTCGATCACGATCGACGCCGATAAAAAGCTACTGTCGTTGAACGTGCCCGAAGCCGAGATCGCGAAGCGCAAAGCCAACTGGACGAAGCCCGCACTCCGCGTCCAACGCGGCGTCCTCGCCAAGTTCGCAAGGCTCGTCAGCAGCGTCTCCGAAGGGGCCGTCACGAGTTAGTTTGTACCGCGAGCCACCGGGTTTCAACCCGGCGGCTCGGCGAAGTGCGGGGTGGGCTTGTCGATTACTCGGGGCGTGGCCGTTCGCCGGGTGCGCCACCGGGGCCACCCGTAGGGCGGTTCTTTTTCAGCGCTTCTTCAAATTTCTCGAACTGCTCGGCGGTCAGCACGTCCTTCATTTCTTTCAGCATGGTCCCGCGCATTTTCTGCATCTTTTCGCGAACGTCGGCCTGTTCGATTTTCCCTTCGCGAACTTGGGCCATCGTCTCTTGCATGGTCTTCTCGAAATTCTCGCGAAGTTCGGTGACTTGCTTCTGTTGCTTGTCGTTCAACTTGAGGTCTTTGAGCGATTCGGCAATCGGGCTGACGCGACCCGCCGCAGCTGCGGGAGCATCCGGACGACGTTCGGGGGCAGGAGTGGCGGCCGGTGCGGGGCGATCTGGGGCCGCATTCGGACGACGTCCTTCGCCGCGTGGCGAACCACCACCAGCCGGGGCCGCATCCGGACGGCGTCCTACACCGCGTGGCCCATCACTGCTACCACCATCACTACCACCGAAGCCGCCGCGTCCGCCGAACGGGGGCATTCCACCAGGCGGCATACCGGGCATACCGCCACCCATACCGGGCATCGGTCGGTGTTCGATGGCGTCGATCAGTCGGCGTGCGGCAGTCGCCTTGGCACCGTCGTCGCCATCGGCGAGTTTCTTCAACGATGGCAATGCCGCGCGACCGACGGAGATGATCCCGGCACGCGAACTATCGCGGATCGAATCGTGCGGGTCGCACATCTTGTCCGTGAGCGTTTTCACCCACGCATCGACTTGCGCATCGGGCTTCGGGTCGGCACGGCGTTCGCCCATCGGGCCACCGCGATCAACCGTCGGTGGAGCGCCAGGGGCACCGCCGGGTCGCCCCATCGGCGGTTGGGCGTGGACACTCGACATCCCGAAGCCCGCACACAGCCCGAGCGCGGGCAGCAGTTTCCAGATCGGTCGCATGATATTGGCCTTCCCCAGAGAGTGGGCACACGAATCGCGTACCTACACATAAGAAACGGAAGTGGTCGCAAACTGCGACAGAGATTCACCGGTTTTTCATTTACGCATCGCTGGCAATGCGTGGGAAGTAGACGCGAAAGTATTTATCCACTTCGCAGCATTTTCTCAACCCGAACTGCACCCCGGTACGGATAGGTGTTCGTGGCAAGTCACAACGACTCGCCGAATCACCTTCTGGGAGTGTTTCCGATGAAATTTCTGCACACCTCCTGCCTCTGTGCCCACGGCCTGATTGCCAGCACGCTGGCCCACGATTGCTGGATCGTCGGGCCGGTCGAAACGCACAAGGTCATTCACGCCGTCGCGTACGGCATCCTCGGCATCATGCAGGGTATCGCACTGCTCGTGGCGATTCGCCGCGGAAAATGCGATGACGCACCGGTCGAGTAAACGGACGGTGCGATTGTACTTCGGCTCGTCAAATAGCAATATTTGCGAGCCGTGGTACAATTGCACATCAGCTGTCACCACACGCGGAGAAACGCCGATGTCCGAATCCGAACACGGTTCGGTTACGCACAACATCGACCTGGCGCGAGGGGGCAATGTCGATGCGAAAGCCTGGCTCTGGGAACGCTATCGCAGGCTGCTGTATACGATGGCGCAAGACCACAGTAACGACGACACGCGCAGCGGTGCCAACGACACGAGCGATGTCGTGGCTGAGGTGGGTGTGCGCATGTCGCAGGACAATCTGTTCGCGGGTGTCAAAGATCGCAAGCACTTCAAAAACCGATTGCAGGAAGTGATTTCCGGTAAGGCGATCGATCAGATTCGTCGTGCCAATGTGCGAAAGACAGATGAATTCGACGACGATGCCAAAGGCAAAGAGGATATTGGCTTTCTCAACGCAGAGATGAACGATATTCTCGAAACCTTGCCACTGACGCTACATAAGATCGCGATTGCGCAAATGGAGTTCGATAACGAACGCGAAGCGGCGGATGCGCTCGGGATCACACGTCACGAACTGCGGCAGCGTCTCGAACAAATCCGCGAGCACCTCGAGAAGCACCTCGACGTTGAGACCAAGGAGAATAACTGAGCCATGTCGAGCGCTGCCGAAACTCCAAACCCCGATTCCACCGTCGTTCACCGTCCCCCGCTCACGCCGGGACGGGAGCGGCTGATTGCAGAATTGCCGAACTGCATTGATGCGCAAGGTGATGAGGAGTCCACGAACAAATGCAGGGAATTTATTCAGTGCCTCAAACAATATCCCGACGATATTGCCGATTGGATTCGTCACGATCTGCGAGCGCACTTTCTGCAACACTGGAACGATAAGAAACAACTTCCCAAGCGTAAAACGTATATCGAAACGCTGCTGAATGCCCATCGCCACGAAGTCACCAACGTCTGGTGCGACGTGTGCCACGAAATCGAAACCAACTGCCCGCATCGGCAAAGGTTCTGCGATTTTCAACACGTCGGCCACGGTGGTTTCGGTGTGGTGTATCAAGCGAAAGACCCGGTTCTCAATCGCCTCGTGGCTATCAAATATGGTTACGAGCATAAGCGGAATGTCAGCGAAGTTCAGATTGCGGCCACGTTGACCGGACCACAATTTGTGGCGATGCATGAGACGGGTACGACGAGCAGTAAGCGACCATTTAGTATCATGGAGTGGGTCAAATCTCCGACACTGGATAAGGAAATCAAACGGCGCAACTCGGCGTGGACGTTGCGTGAGGCGTGCGAAGTGATGGTTTCGTTGCTCGATGGTCTTGCCAAGATTCACGCTCGCGGTTTTGCACATAACGACCTCAAACCGGCGAACCTCTTTTGGGATGAAGCGAGCCGCATCATCCGTATTGCCGACTTCGGCGGGGCAACCCCTTTGGGTGATAAGCCCCATGAACGGACTGATGCCTACGCTGCACCGGAGATTTTGCAGGACAATAAACCCTGCTCCATCCGCACCGATCTCTACTCCGCCGCGTGCATTGCCTACGAACTCATAACGGGCAATCGCTGCCACGACAAAGCGCACGATGGCGACTACGAGATCCCCGAAGCCATCCGGAAAACGCTTCCCGCCACGTTACGAAATGCATTGAACGCAGGTCTCTCCCGCGATTCCAACAATCGGCCTGCGAGTGCCACCGAGTTCGCCGACCCGTTTCGCGCATTCCTCGATACCTTGCCGAAAGAGCCGACGGCAGACGATCACCATCTCGGGGCCGCGCCTTCGCACGTGTGCCACGGTCGTGATGATTTTATCCGCGACGAAGTGGCTGCCATTCAGCGGAACCTCGGCTCGCCGAACCGGGCGCGGTTGTACCACGGCCCCGGTGGCATCGGCAAATCGACCGTTGCCCACGAGATCGCCCGCCACAAAGATATTGCCGCACAGTTCGGCCCCGAACGCTACTATGCCAAACTCGATGGCGTGACGTCTGCGGATGCGGTGGCCGGTGCAGTCGCCGATGCGTTTCAGCTCTCCGATGCCGACCGCCTGCAAAGAATCGATTCGTTATTGCGCACCAACGTCAACCGGTTGATTCTGCTCGATACTGTCGACGATCCGATCAACGAAGCTCAGGCGAATGTCGTACCGCTCTTGCAAAAGTGGGGCGGATATTCGCACATCACGTTGCTCCTGACTTCCCGACCAGGCCGGGTACCGCGCGGAGAATGGATCACCGATCACCGGATCGAACCGATGCCCCTCGCGGGTTTGGCATCGATTTTCCACGAGCAAAACGCACAGCAATTCTCGAAAGATGCCAGCCTCGATGCGGTTCTCACGCTCGCCGGCGGGATGCCACTCGCCGCGAAACTATTGGGCGCGTTCGCCAACGATTGCGAATCCTTGCGTGAGGTGCTGAATGCCTATGCCAAAAAAGGGGCAACGATTCTGCACCAGAACGACCAGGATCGTTCGCTTTCGGTCCGCGTTTCCGTTGCGATGTCGCTGGAACGCAAAAGAATCCGCGACTCCGAACCGGCGCAGCGCCTCTTGCGATTGCTCGCCGAATTGCCCGATGGTTGCCTCGCGTCCGAACTGCCGGAGATTTTGCCCTATGATTCCGACGAAGCCCAACGAGTGCTTCGAAGCGTCGGCGGTTTGGCCGAGGAGATCGATGGCCGCTGGACGATGCTCGCCCCGATTCGCGAAGAACTCCGCACGAAACTCGAACTCAACACCGACGACTGGCACCGCACGATCCGTGTTGCAGCGAAATGGCTGACGCAGAACGGCATGAAATATGGTCAAGGGATCGTCGAGCCGCTTTCCCGCTTCCGAGCCGACCAGCGTAACTTCAGCCAATTACTCGATGCGGGTTTAGCAGCCGAGATTGTCGAAACCGTTGGCGGCAGTTACGGCTTCAGTCTGTTTGGTGAACGCCTCGGTATCGATTGCGAAACGCTTTTACTCCGTGCCGTTCAACTCGGTCAGGCCAAAGACAAGCCTCGCGAAGCGGCGCTGTGTTGTAGCATGATCTCGGACATCCTTTTGCAACGCGGCGAGATCGACGAGGCGTTACGTAATCTCGAAGCGATCAAGATTATATTTGACGATCTCGGCAACGCGCGGGAGAAAGCGATAACGATGTGGAAGATCGCCGACATCCTTGAGCAACGTGGCAATGCCGACGAGGCCTTACGAATCTACCGCGAAGAATGTATTCCCATATTTGAACGCCTTGACGACATGCGCTCAAAGGCGGTTACGATGGGTCAGATCGCACACATCCTTAAGCAACGTGGCAATACCGACGAGGCGTTACGAATCTGCCGCGAAGAATGTATACCCGTCTATTAACGCTTTGGCGACATGCGGTCAAAGGCGGTGACGATGGGGAACATTGCCGACATCCTTCTGCAAAGAGGCGAGAGCGACGAGGCGTTACGCATCCATCGCGATGAACAACTCCCCGTATACGAACGCCTTGGAGATGCTCGGGAAAAGGCGTTTGTGATGGGGCAGATCGCCAACATTCTCCAACAACGCGGCCAAATAGACGAGGCATTACGCATCTACCGTGATGAATGCATTCCCGTTTGCGAACGCATCGGCGACGTGATGGGGAAAGCGGTGACGATGGGGCGTATCGCCGACATCCTCGAGCAACGCGGCGAGATTGATGAGGCGTTACACATCCGCCGCGAGGAAGTACTCCCCATTTACGAACGCCTCGGTGGCGTGCGGTCGAAGGCGGTGACGATGGGGAAGATCGCCGACATCCTCCAGCAACGCGGCGAGATTGATGAGGCGTTACGCATCCGCCGCGAGGAAGAACTCCCCGTCTTTGAACGCCTCGGAGACGTGCGGGAGAAGGTGGTGACGATGGGGAAGATCGCCGACATCCTCCAGCAACGCGGCCAGATTGATGAGGCGATACGAATTCGCCAAGATGAATGTATCCCCTGCTACGAACGCCTCGGCGATGTGCGATCGAAGGCGGTGGCCATAGGGAAGATTGCCGACATTCTTCAGCAGCGTAACCAGATGCACGATTCAATACGCATGTATCAATATATATTGCCTATACTCGAACAAGTCGGTGATTTGCATTCCCAGATAATATATCGGTACCAATTGGGCAAGGCATTGTTAATGAAGGGCTACAAAAAGGACATTCCGATGGCCCGCGAGCATCTGATCTGGGCACGCGACACCGCCGAGAAACACCAGTATGCCGAGGCCGCGCAGATTCGCGAGATCGTGAGGCGAAGGTTTGGCGGGAGCGTGTGACTTCCTTTTTTTGCGACCACCCACACGAAATCGCAAAGTCAAAAAATCGGAGGCGATGCGACGTAAGTCGGAATTCGTGTCGTGCGCAAAGTGACCGGAAAGTGTCTCCAAATGACCCAGAAATGTCGTGGTCGGTCGATTTTGTGTCGTGGTCGGTCGATTTTTGGTCGGTACTTTCGCCGAGTGCTAGTCGACTGACCCTCGGCGTAACCCCATTTATGAGTTCGAGATACGGGAAATGGATCAGTGAACTGCGATCAAAAAAGCGACTTTTGCGGCCTCAAAAACCGGAAAAACACCCAAAAAATCGATTTTAGAGCCTACGCAATTTACGAGTTACGCAGTTGGAGGATTTTGGTATTGCGCGAGGCATTGCGATGGGTTACTTTCATCGGCATGAACAATCCCCGCGTCGATGACGAAGCTT